>JAYSQO010000001.1:0-114531 GCA_043721535.1 Bdellovibrio sp.
TGAAAAGTATCAATACAGTTCGTTAAATTCTCTGTTAGGCTATTCAATAAATTCATTAAATATTATTGATCCTTTAAATGTGACTCAGAATCCATTTAAAATCCTGAATTGGCTGAATCAAAATAATCAGACTAAACTTTTCCAAGCTAGTTCAGTTTTTATATAATTTTTTAAATCAGCTTGTTGTTTTTGAATTTGTGGATCTGTTAAGCTCAGCTGTTCTTTAAATACTTGTGCGATGTCTTCAAGATATTTAAGGCCATGATCTTTTTCTGCTAAAAATAATGGAACACGGCGGGTAAAAAAATCAGTTAAATTTAAACACATTGTGGTGTGAATAGCTTGATAGGCTTCTAAACACCAGTAGTTATCACTGTAACCATATTTTTCTAATATAACTTGGTTTTCTTTTCCGTAACGTTCGGCTAATTTTTTCTGAATTTCATTTTCCGCGCTTACTTGCGCTTCGTGATAGGCATCAACTGTGGTGTATTTATTTAGAGCTTCCACTGTTTGACATTTTTTTAAATTCGTTCTTTTTTCAAAAGTTAAAAACTGAATGCATTCATCAACTATTTGTTCTGCCATTAATCTATATGTTGTGTATTTACCACCAGCAACAAAAGTAAAACCTCTTTCATCGCTTTTAATAACGTGTTCACGACTGGTTTTTCCTTCGTTATCAGAATCATCTTTTACAAGGGGGCGTACTCCTGAATAACATGAAATAATATCGGCTTCAGTTAGCTTTGCGCCTGGAAAATACTGATTAGCAATTTCTAGTAAATAAATGACATCAGATTTTTCAACTTTAACTGAATCTGGATTGTCTTTGAAATCAGTGTCAGTTGTGCCAATAATAACCATTTCGTGACGTGGGATTGCAAACACAATCCGGTCACTTTTCTGAGCTCCCATAACCACAGCAGAAGTTAATGGAATTCTTTCTTTCGAAAAAGTCAGATGGATACCTTTTGTTGGACGAAGTATTTTTTTCCAATCATTCACTAATTTTTCACCAACAAGATCTGTCCAAGGGCCTACGCTACAGACAACATGCTGAGCACCAATAGAAAACTTTTCTTGGCTAAGCTGATCTACAACGTCAATTGATTTAACTTTCGTCTGCTGATTGACATTTTGATAATTTGATTTCTCTGCGCTAACATAGTTAACCGCAATAGCATCAAATTCATTAGCGGATCGTAAAGTTTCATGAACCAATCTGTCATCATCCATATAGGCATCTGAATAAATAAATGATCCATTTAAATTTTCAGATTTTAAAAAAGGCATGCGCTTCAATGATTCAAAAGCATCAAGTCTTTCATGCATTTCTGGTGTTTGAAAAAGCGAAAGAGCATCATACAGCCACATGCCAAGGCCCATTTTAAACATTCCAACGCGACTATCAGCGAATAAAGGAATCATGAATCTTAGCGGATGCACTAAATGTGGCGCCATTTCAAAAAGACGAGTTCGTTCGTTTAATGCTTCAAATACAAGTTTAAATTCCATATTTTCTAAATAGCGAATTCCACCGTGGACAAGCTTACTTGAACGCGATGATGTGCCGTAAGAAAAATCTTTGGCTTCAATTAAAGCAACTTTTAAACCACGAGCTGCAGCATCTCTAGCAACACCTGCGCCAGTAATGCCACCACCAATAATTAATAAATCAAAAACTTCATTTTTAAGTTTTTTAATATTTTGTTGTCTTGTGTAAAATGAAAAGTCTTTCATGAATTTCCTATTTAGTCGTTTTAAGCCAAACGTAATCGTTTGACCATTTTTGAAAAGGTAAACTTTTTTCATAGTGCAAAGTTGTTACTGAGCTGGGCAAGATGACTTTTTGAAAATGTTTGTCTCGGGATAGCTTATAGGCGATTTCAGTCAGTTCTGCTTCGATTTTGTAATCGACTGCCATGATCAGTTCAACCCATAATGTTTGCGTAAGTCCTTCAAAAAATAGAAATGGCTGACCTAAAAAAAATCCTTTAAGAATTTCTTTTTCGCCTTGTTGTTCGTAAGCCAAAAAGCTCCAGCCCAATTTTAAGTAGTGCTCTAGGGCTTCCTTGCGAAAGCGTGATTCCCAAATTTTCATCATAAAATCCATTTCATTCATTTCAAAATGAAGAGACTGACTATCTTTCGGGGCTTGTTTTAAATCCAGTCTTAGCTTGTCTTCTGCAAACTGATAAATTTCTTCACTATCCTGGATTTGAGCAATTCTATAGTTAACTGACATGTTTAGTATTTGAACTGATTATTGCGCCATAGCCAAGACCTGATTATGACTTCCAGTTGCGTTAATTTAAAAGACTTACTAAAGTAATTTCATGAATTATAAACCCTACAATCCAGACGTTTGGAATCACATTCAATGTGCCATTGCACAAATTAAAAACCAACAATCTGCTGGGCAGAAGTTCTATGCCGCATTTGATGCTGACGGAACTTTATGGGATACTGACTTAGGTGAAAATTTTTTTAATTATCAAATTGATCATAAATTAGTAAAACTACCTCCAGCAGCGTTTGATCATTATTTAGAAATGAAAAAAATAAATAGTGATCCTAGATCTGCTTATGTATGGTTGGCTCAAATTAATGCTGGGCAAAAATTAGAAACTGTTCGTCAATGGAGCCAGGAAGCCTTTGATAGAATCAAACCATCACCCTTATTTTCTGAGCAAAAAAAGCTGATTGATTTACTACAAAAAAATAATATTCAAATTTATATCGTTACAGCATCAATTAAGTGGGCTGTCGAACCAGGTGCAAAAGCTTTAGGATTAACTGCTGACCATGTTATTGGCGTAGAAACACTTGTAGCTAATGAAATAATCACTGATCAACCTGTCCACCCGATTACCTATAAAGCCGGTAAAGTTGAGGCCTTCTTAAAACAAACAAATAATCAATTACCATTTTTAGCTAGTGGGAATTCAACAGGTGATTTGGAAATGCTCGAATCAGCGACCCATCTGCGATTAGCCGTCAGTGCGGCATCTAGAGATGATAAACTTTTTAAAACTGAAAATGAATTATTACGACATGCTGAAAAGAAAAATTGGCTTTCTCACCGCTTTATTTAAGGGATTACAATGTCAAAGCTCTTTAAAATTCTATTGTTAGGTTTTTTAGTTACTTCTTTTTTCTATATGATTTCCCAAAAAAATACTTTTTTGGGAAATCATATAGAAAAAAATGAAATGCAAAAGCCATCTCAGTTAATTTTAATAGCTTTGGCAAAGTATAAAAAACCGGTGAGAATCGAAATTGAAACTTTTACAGATAAATATAAAGACGAAATTAAAGAAATTCGAAAGCTTAAAATTGCTTTAGATCAGCAATCTAAGCACTACACGATTGTCCAGCTTTTTAGTGATGATACTGATGAAAAATCACCGCTCGTAGCGCAAATTCAATTTAAAGATGCTAAGACAAACAATCTATTAAATGAAGAAAGCCTTAATCTGAATTAAGACTTATTCATTACTTTTTCTATATCATCAACTTCTTTAGGTGCTATTGAAGTTAAAACTTCACAGCCTTTGTCAGTGACTAAAATATTATCTTCAATACGAATTCCGATACCGCGTAATTCAACTGGTGCTGATTTATCATTGGCTGAGATATATAATCCTGGTTCCACAGTAAACGTCATACCAGCCTGAATTGGTCGTGGCTGACCTTTAATCATATATAATCCAGAATCGTGAACATCCATACCTAACCAGTGACCGATACCATGCGGGTAGTACTTACGATGTTCATTTGATTTAATGACATCTTCTTTGCGGCCAGAGACTAAGCTAAGTTCAAGCATTAAATCAACCAATAAGCTTTCGCCCATTGAATGCAAGTCTTTGAAAAAAAGTCCTGGTTTGATTGTAGAGATAATTTCTTTTTGTATTTTTAAAATACCCTCATAAACTTTTTTCTGAATCGGTGTAAATCTGCCATTCACAGGAAATGTTCTTGTGATATCACCCGTGTGAAAATTATTTTCACAACCTGCATCGATTAGTAATAGCTCTCCACTTTCGCAAACTTGATCATTAAAATTATAATGTAATGTTGTCGCGTTGTTGCCACTAGCTACAATATAGTTATAACCTTCACGAGCAGAACCATGACTGTAAAACGTATGTGCTAATACAGCTTGAACTTGTTTTTCTGTTACATTAGGACGAACAAATTTCATCGCCTGAAGATGGGCTTCAGCACTGATTTCGCAAGCTTTACGAAGATTTTTTAAATCATTTTCATCTTTAATTAGACGATATTCGCCTAAAAATGTATCACCATCCTTGATGGTCATCAGACCGTAACCAGTTCGTCCGTAAGATCTCTTTAATTGCAGAAGCATGTTTTGAATTTTTAAATCCATATCTGAATTTTTATACATTCTGTAATAAAGATCTTCATAACCTTTTAAAAGTTCTACAGATTTTTTTTCAAAATCTTCGATGGGGTAAACAGCATCAACTAAAAATTCTTTTTGTGTGGCTTCTGGCCCAAATCTAAATCCATCCCATGTTTCTCGTTCCATGTTTTTTGTACGTACAAACATAACTGATTCAGGATTTTGCCCTGGTCGCAATAATAAAACAGATTCTGGCTCTTCAAAGCCAGTTAAATAATATAAATTTGAATCTTGTCTATATGGATAGTGAACATCATCATTTCTAACCAGCTCTGGATGAGAGGCTACAATGAGCGCTGCACCGTTAAGACCTGCCGTCACTTTTTGGCGACGTTTTTTAAAAATTTCTGGATTTTCAGTTGGTTTTCTTTGTACAACAGCCATATTTTCAGTCCTATAGTTTATATTTGTCAGCTAGCCTTTTAATAGCATTATAGCTGAGCTCACTCGATTTAGCCATAATATCTGATTTTTTATTAAATGCATCGATACCATAGTCGCTTAAATCAATTTCTATCACTTCATCTAGACCCATAGCCTTCTTATTTAGGGCTATAGAGGCTTCAGTCCATATTTGGTTTTCTAATGAATTGATGCCTTTAATAAAAGGTCGGTCATTTTTCTGTTTTAAAACATTAACTAAAATGACTTTATTAATACCAGTTGCTTTTAAATGATTAACCAACAAAACCACATCATTCATATATGCTAAATTAGATTTATAGGGCTCAATGACACCAGCTGAAGGTAAGCAAAACGAAAGTAGCTGTGCAACTGGTCCACGATTTAATAAGTAGCTGATTTTTGTTTTTAAGTTATATGAAGGACAAACAAACGGGATTTTTAAACCGGTCGTATTTTTTTTATCGAAAATTGTATTTAATGATTTGTCCCAATCATCCGTATCGTCTATTTTTGAAAATTCCCATTCAACTTCATTCGCGGATGCAGATTGTGCATAAGATGCCGCAACAAAAGCGCCCCACTCAATACCCGCAACACTTAAAATAGGAAATTTATATTTTTGCATTTCTTTTAAAACAGCAACATGTCCCCATGCTCTTGCTCCACCGCCCGAAAAAATAATTCCAAATTTTGGAACTTGAATATGCTGTGGACGTGCTGCTCCGGGTTTAACCATGGGTTCTGCAGGTTCAGGATTTATTTTCGTTTCGACAACTGGATTTGTAATCACATCCAGTGGATTTGCATTTTCTGGCTCAACGACTTTAGTCGGTGGCACAGGCTTAACTGTCTGTGACCTTTGAAACATTTGGCAACCTGTTGTCATTAAAATTATTGACAATAAGATCAAATTTATTTTATTTTTTTGAACCACTATTTTTTTGACCATAAATAAAAAACTCCCTGTTGCCGTCTTTACCTTGAATAACACTTTCAAAATACACTGTAGTTGCATTGAACTCGTTTTGACAGATTAATTCAATATTTTTTTGAATATCAAAATAAATTTTTTCATCAGTGACTAATCCATTCCTATCTAAAAAATCTGGCCCACATTCGAACTGTGGCTTAACTAAAAGTAAAAAGTGACCTGTATCTGATAGACTGTCCGTAATACAGGGTATGACTTTAGTCAGCGATATAAAGGAAACATCACAAACAACAATATCAAATTTTTTACTCGCAAAAAATTCATGATCTTTTAAATTTTTGACATTTAAATTTTCAATACTGAATACTTTGTCATGGTTTTTTAGACGTGGGTGAAGTTGGCTATGCCCAACATCAATTCCAATCACACTGGCTGCGCCATTTTGAATTAAGAAATCAGTGAACCCACCTGTAGACTGGCCAATATCTAAAATGATTTTATTTTCAGTTTTTAGACCAGATTGTTTAGCCGCACCTTCAAGTTTATAGCCAGCTCTTGAAACAAATTTATCCAAGGCATGCGGAGTTATTTGTATGAATTTAAAATCATTTTCTTCGACTTGATGGCTTGATTTTTTAAGATATACTTTTTTGTCTTTTTCTATGTAAACTAAGCCTAGATCAATCAGCTCTTGGGCCTTTGTTCTTGATTCAATCTTTTTGTGCTGCACTAAAAACTGATCAAGTCGCATATCAGTGAACTCTTGTTAAATTGAACTGAATAAGTTCTTGTAGTGAATGTGTATTTAGTGAAAGCTCTGATAAGCCCTTCTCCGCTAGCAGACTTAGCTTTGTAAGTTCATCTTTAGTTTTTTCTAACCCAATTTTTTGCACTAAATTTTTATGGTCTTGCTCTTTATCATTTGCATCAAGCAAGTCATCTTTAACTTGAAACGCCAGACCGATTGTTTTTCCAAATTCTTGTAAAATTTGTAATTGTTTTGAATCGGCTTTACAAATGATTGCAGCGCCAGCCACGGATACTTCAATTAAATCTGCTGTTTTTCTTTTGTGCATCAGCCAGATATCATCTGCTGTTGTTTGTGAACTACTTTTAATGTCGATAACTTGTCCGCCAATCATCCCTGCGTAGCCGATTTGATGAGAGAGTAATCGAATAAGTTTTAAGCCAGTCTTTGGATCATCAGTATACTTATCTGCTATGATTTGAAAGGCTAAAGTCAGAAAAGAATCTCCAGCTAACAATGCAATATCTTCGCCAAAAACTTTATGATTTGTTGGTTGTCCTCGGCGTAGATCGTCATTATCCATACATGGTAAATCATCGTGGATTAGTGAATAAGTGTGAATCATTTCTACAGCCAGGCTAAATGGCAGAACTCGATTAAAATCGGTTTTAAATAATTCTGAAACCAAATAAGTTAAATAAGGTCTAAATCTTTTACCGCCTGATATAAATGAGTAGCGCATGCTTTCACTTAAAATCTTGGCCTGCGGCAAGCTTTCAAAATATTCTTTTAAATATATTTCAGAAAAAATATCGAACTGATTAAGAAACTGATGACTGTTCAACTAATTAATCCTCTGAACTGAATTTTTCAGTGATGGCTTTTCCGTTTTCATCAACACTGACTAATTTTTTAACTTGCAGTTCGGCCTGAGTTAATTGGCCATGACAATCACGCGAAAGCTTAACGCCTTCTTCAAAAAATTTAAGAGATTCTTCAAGTGATAGGTCTCCTTTTTCCATTTTTTGAACTATTTCTTCTAAGCGATTTAATTTTTTTTCAAAATCCATAATCTTTCCTTTATTTAATAAAATCTTTAACTTCTGTAATTAATGTTCCATCAGTCATTCTAATTGTAACTTCATCACCTTTTTTTACTTGTTTGATTGATTTGATGACTTTGTCTTTTGCTTTCGCGATCGAATAGCCGCGATCGACAACTTTTAAAGGGCTAAAAGAATCCAAAAGTGACATCATATTTTTAATTTTATGATCTTTGGATTGAATAAAGTGCTTTATAGTTAAATTTAATCTTTCCTCGTTTTTTTGCAGTCTGATTTTTTTATTTTTAATGGCATGTTCTGGTGAAACCATTTTTGATCTTAAAACTTGAATGTCTTTTTTTAAAGATGTCAGTTTATAGTCAATCGCAGTTTCTAAACGTGTGTACAGATCGTCATTTCTTAAAGAAAAATCTTGTAGTTTTTTTTGCGGATCAGCTAAACGGTGTGCAGCCATTGCTAATTTTTGTTTTTTGTTATGAACAATTTTTTGAAGCGCGTTGAGTAATAGTTTATGTAACTGAAGTAATCTTTGAATAACTTCAGCACTACTTTTAGCAACTAATTCTGCAGCTGCAGATGGAGTAGGCGCACGAAGATCCGCCACAAAATCACAAATCGTAAAATCGATTTCATGTCCAACTGCAGAAATAACTGGAATTTTTGAATTAGCAATTTTACGCGCTAACGTTTCATCATTGAAACACCACATGTCTTCAATCGATCCGCCACCACGCCCAATAATAATAACATCAGGATTTAGTCTTTCCGCAGATTCAAAACCAGCTATCAATGAAGCTGCGGCGGCGGCACCTTGTACAACTGCCGGCACAATAATGACTTCAATATTTTTTGCGCGTCGATTTAATATATTTAAAATATCTTGAATGGCCGCACCAGTTGGTGAAGTCACTATCGCAACTTTTTTAGGGTAATGTGGGATTTCTTTTTTTCGGTCTGGTGAAAATAATCCTTCATTTTTTAATTTTTCTTTAAGTTGTTCGAATTGTTTTTGCAAAGCTCCGGCGCCAACAGGTTCCATAGTTTCACAGGCAATTGAATAAGTCCCGCGTGGTTCGTAGACTGTGATCTTTCCGCGTACAATAACTTCTAATCCGTCATGGGGTTTGAATTTTAACTTAGAATTAAAGCCCCTAAACATCATGGCGCTAATTTGTGACTTAGAGTCTTTCAATGAAAAATAAAAATGACCTGATGTGTGTGGTTTAAAGTTAGAAATCTCTGCTTGAACCCAAACAGTACCAATATTGCCCTCTATAAGACTGCGAAGCTGATTATTAATTTGTTCCACAGTAAAGACTTGCGACATGCAAGAAATTTACCAATAGCGAAGTCCAAGATCAATCAAGAAAACCAAAGATTTTGCAGTGACCAAAAGCCACCGATGAATACAGACAAAAAAGCTAATTTTCGATGTTTTTCAAATTGAGAATAGTAATAAGGCATCTCTTTTTGAGCAAGTTTAAGTAAAAAGGGAATTTCAAGCACAAAAGTGAGTACTAGACCGTAAAAAAACACTAAAAATGGAAAATAAAAATCAATCTTTGTAATCATACACTGCACTTCGGTATTTATTTTTGAATCTTGAGTCCTGTTTCATGGACATTTTCACAGATGTTGATAGAATAGTAATTGGGGGTTCGCTGACGTAAAACTCATCGAAAATAAACCTTACAAGCATAATTAAAGGGGACTGTCCCTGACAATGGTGAGCAAGCTTACCTCGTAGTAAGAAGCCTAAAGTTGTTATATGGTGACCCACTTTGCGAAAAGAGGTTTATGTTTCAGAGTTGTCTTCGGACCTTTTTTTTATTCACTTTGACTGTCTCATTCTGAGAATTTTTCAGTCATTTTATCACTAATATAGACTGTAAATAACTGATTTTTATACCGATAAAGACATGTGACTATTTCGGGGAAATTTCTCTCTATCGTTATTTCGTTTTTAATTTGTGTTTTCTACACAAGTTGCGGCCCCCGTCTAAGTTCTAATGCCGAAGAATATTTATCCTTATCTTCTGAATATCCTGAATGCACAACGCATTTTAGTTATTCTCCATCGACCGCCATCAATGGAACAGCTCACTTTTATAAACGGGCAACCCTATTTAGTGTTGATGCCGGTGTTTTAGAAAATATGTTATTGGGTGATCCGTTAACATCACCACTTCCGATCCCCTATGCTGAAGTTGCTGTTTACGATCAAAATAAAAATCTTGTTCAGTGCGGACGTACTGATATAGACGGAAACATTGTGGCCTTTTCTGGCAGTGGCAGTTTAACTTTACCAAAAAAAGCACAAAGCTATACACTGCGTGTTTACGCACGAACTAAATTTACGCTACCCCTTTTATCAACTGTGGCGCCAATTCAAATAGTTTCAGCACACGTTTCTGTTAAAGAAGATGTTTACACCAACAAAGTCTATTTTGTTCAAACTCAGTTTTATTCTGACGGCACTTCGACTTCACCGATTGAACTTTTAGCTAAAGCACGACAAACAGATTCATTAGCTATCGAAGGCGGCGCTTTTAATATTTATAATGATCTGATTCAAAGTTATTTATACATTGATGAAAAAATGTCAGGCGCTGGTGGTGCTGGGGTTGACTTAAGTTGCCTTGCAAATAAGGCGAATGTTTTTTGGAAAGCGGGCTTTAATCCGTTTCAATATATTTATCCAAATGAAAACCCAACCACACTAAGTTCTAATTCGTCATTTTTTAATCCTGATGATGGCAATCTGTATATCACTGGCGGCCAAGTGGGTGATGTCAGTTTAGCTAACACTGATCATTTCGATGATTTTGCGATCGTTCATGAATTAGCACACTGGATTGAAAATCAATGTGGTCATGAAACTTTTGGTGGCTTTCACAGTTTAACTGTTCGTATTGATCCACGACTGGCGTGGCATGAAGGTTTCGCAAATTATTTTTCTGCTGCAGTTTTAAAAAATAGAATGTCAAATATTGATCCAACAATGGATGCACGGCTTGCAGAAATTGGTGAAACATCTGGTTGGACATTTTTATTTAATTCTTACGGCTTTGCAGATTCATTTCAAAATACTGGAAACGGTTCAGGATTTTTAATGGATCTTAAAAAAGCCGGCACTAGCCCAGGTGACTGGCAAATTGGTGTTTATCAAGGTTCACCATTTGATAAAGTTAACCCCACTTTGTATCCTGGTGAAGGTCACTTTCGTGAAGGTGCAATTACTAGAAGTTTATTTAAAACAACACAGTGGTGTTTGTCTTGCGCAGCAACATCTGCTGCATCTGGTACTGAATTACCGCTTCCCTATGTTTGGGCTAGTTTTGACAACGATACAGGTATTGGCCAAAGTTTTTATCCTTTTGTCAGTTCAAATTCATTTTTCGAAAATATAAAATTATTTACAACTCAAGGCCCTGATTTATGGACAACTAACTATAAATCTTTTGTTAATGCAGAAGCTTTACAGCTATTCAGCGATAACCAATCAACTAGCGGGACATATATAAGTGTTGTTTCAGCGGCATCATATATAAATTGGGTTCCCTATGGCCATGAGTTATCTTTATCGACTTCAAATAACTGTACATCAGGAACACTGATTCAAGGACGCACTGATGATCCAACACTGACGGGCACAAATTCAGATCAAAGATATTCAAATCACTTCTACACTATTAGGCCTTATCAATTAAGTGGTTTAAATAGTTTAAGTGTTACATTTGAAAAAATTGCGGGAACAAATATTGATCATGATATTATTCTTTTTAGAAAAGGTTATACTTTTAATGATGATTATACTTGTGTCGGTGGGGCTACAAGCAGTGGATACTGTGCCAGCGGATCTTATTCTCCGATTAGAACTTTATCTAGTGACGTAGTCCTTTCGGATCGAAGTGCCTCTTCAAGTTTATCTACAAGCTATACAAAAATCATTTCTGGGATACTCTCAAATTTAGATTCTTCACAAGAGTACATTCTTAATATTCGTGCCTACACTGCAGGTAAAAGTTTAAGTTCAGCCACAAGTTATAAATACAAAATAAAAACTAATCTGACCAATGGCGCGAACACCTTGGGGGTTTTATGTCCGCAATAGTGCCCGCAGTAATATTAAGACTATTTTTAATTCTTTTATTATCTTTTGCTGTCTTAAGTTGTAAGGAAACAGTTCAAAATCCACACGGGTTAAAAAACATTCCTATTTCTGCTTACACTTATAAGGGTTTAGTTGAAAAATCAATCCAGCTTAAATTTAAATCTTCTGGTTCTAGTACAACCACAATAACTGCTGAAGTTGAAATTCCTTTTAATTACAAGTCACCATTAAGATATCAATGGAAGTTAGGTGACCAAGTTGTATTATCTAATGGTCAGCTTAAAGGTGAAGTCACTTCACTAGAACAAAATAAAATAGTTGAAATTTCTATTGATGTGACTGGTTTTAAATCTGATACACCTCGATTTGTTCGTTTTGAAATTATGGGTACGCACCCAAAAAGAAAAATATATGCCGATGGCATTTATTCGTCAGATGTCAGTTCATCGTTTGAATCGATTGTTCAAGAGGTCGAAAATTATAAAAGCTACCATTCTAAGGATTCCAAATGATTTATAATTTAAATAAACATATTATTTTAACCAGTGCATTACTTTATCTAGCTTCTTGTGGCGGCATTAGTTCAAATGTTGTCACAACATCATTGCCAAATGAATCTGCTGAAATTTCAACTTGCTCAACGGTATATACATACACTCCAGGCACAACTGTTTCTGGTACCGCAAAATTTAGAAAACGTGGCTTAGCTATATCAACATCAGGTGCCAATGTAACTGGTCTTGTTCTATCAACCGTTATTCCAGCGCAGTTACCCATCAAATATGCAGAGATCCGTATAACTGATAGCAATTCAAATGTTGTTCAATGTGGAATAACGAATTCGTCTGGTCAAATCAAAGCTCTTGATGGATTATCGACATTAAAGCTTCCAAATAATGCAGGTCAATTTACAGTTCAAGTCATGTCTAGATCGAATAAAACATTTTTCTTTGCTAGCAAAGGCGTATCAATTCCAATTGATGTCAGCGTCAAAGAAGATATTTATTCTAATACCGTTTATGATGTGTCGACGACCGTGACCTCAAATGGATCCAGTGGCACATCAATCACTGCGATTGCACTTGTCGCCCAAGGCGATGAAGCTTTATCTTCATCCATTGAGGGCGGCGCATTTAATATTTATAATAATTGGATCACGACTGCTGAATATATTGGTAACAATACCTCATCATCTACAGTGACATGTTTAAGTGGTCCTTTGGATATTTATTGGAAAGCGGGTTTTAATCCCTATCAATATGTCTCCCCGTCTGCGAATCCTGCGACATTACAAACAGTTTCATTTTATTTACGCGGGTATAACGAATTATATATTAATGGTGGTCGTCTCGGAAACGTAACAACTCAAGATACTGATCATTTCGATGATTCAGTTATTCTTCATGAAATTGGTCACCATATTGAATCCGTTTGTGGAACTGCCGATTCACCTGCAGGACCGCATTCAGCACAAGATCGTATTGATCCGCGTCTAGCATGGTCTGAAGGTTTCGGAAATTTCTTTGGCGGACATATCATTCAAAATAATATGACAGTGATTAATCCTCATCTGTCAGCAGCACTGCCAAGCGGTGATTGGCTTTTTTATAATGATACCAGTGGCTACGGAGGAACTGGTTCTGATATGATTCGTATGCATTTAAATCATGATGGTAATTCCACAACTTACGATCAAGTGAATGCGACACTTTTCCCAGCAGAAGGCCATTTCAGAGAAGGCGCTATCGCAAGAAGCTTATTTAAGGGTGCTAATTCTTGCACAACAAATTGTGTGGGTGATGTTGGTTTTGATAAATACTGGTTAGCTTTAGGAAAAACATCACAGGGCATGGGTGTTTCAACGTCGCCGTTTAGAAGTGCTGTGAAATTTTTCAGTAAATTAAAAACAATAAATGGTGGCTCATTTTCTGGCGCAATGAGCACAATGTTAACTGATCAAGAGGCTATGCACTTAGTTGGCGACGCTGATTTAACTGTCGGTGGCGAAAATATATGGCCAAGTTATGGCATAAAACTAAAACAAAGTGGTGTGGCGTGTCCGTTGAATATTCAACCAAGAAATACGACCTACACTGTTGATGATGAAAGCGATCAACGCTATTCAAATCATTTTTTCTTTTTTAACAGACCCGAATTAAGTGCTATAACAAGTATTAAAATACAAGTTTCAACAGCCTGTAATCAATTTAGTCCAGCAACGAATGCTCAGACATTGGATTTAATTATTTTTAAAGAGGGCTACGTCTACAATGAAGACTGCAATGACTATAATAGCTCTGGTGATTGCATCAGTGTGCTGAAGACAACTTCTTCAGCTATTGCCGCCCAAAATCGTGGTAGTTATATTTTAAATGGTGGCTTTAACACCAAAACAGTCACGACCAGCGGTTTAACAAATGGTAATTATTTATTAAATATTCGGGCTTATTCAAGTTCACCAAAAACTGTGAATTCAAGTGCGAATTGCTCTTACACATTAGTCGATCAAAGTGGAGGCTACCTATGTCCAGATACGACATACTAAAAGTGAACGTAACTATTTTGCTAGGCATTATATGTGGCTATGCGATCAGTCAAAATATTCCACAGTTACATCTATCAGATCGAAATGTGGCTTCAATTCCATCGCACTATAAGTTGGGCGCTGATTTTTCTTCGCAGAATTATTTTGATCTTGAATTAAGCAGTCTTGAACTAGCAACAGATCCAAATCAACCATCACGTGTTGAATTAAAAATAACTGCTTTAAAAGATTTTCCCAATGAAATTAGCTTTGAGTGGAATAAACATAAAGACCATACAATCAATGACGAATCTGTTGGAACAATCCCCGCTTTAAAAGCTGGTGAGGTTTTTACCCGAGAAATCCAAATCACAGGTTTTTATAAGCATGAACAATCGCATATAAGTCTAACGATTAAAGGATCCTTCGGAAAAATACATGTCGATCGCAGTGCAATTTTAGCATCACAAATGGATCAAACATTGGAATACATAGTTCAAGAGAGCGCCAAAAATCGTCAAAGACAGAAAAAAAATAATGATGTTGATGCGCAATCAAAAGTGAGTACTAATCCACTTGATCGATTTAAACCTGAAAATGTAATTAAATAAAACCTAACTAAATAGGAATGACTTCAACCTGAGGGTTGTACTCATCTTTAAGTATGCCTTCAATGGCCATCAGTGTCCCCGTTGTTGAACTTGGGCACGTGCCACAAGCACCTTGATAAGTGACGTAAACTTTTAAATCTTCAATTTTAATAATTTCAATGTCTCCACCGTCGCCTTGTAAACCTGGGCGGATTGTTCGATCTAGGATTTCTTCAATCTTTTGTTGTTCAGGTGATAAATTTTGACGAGCAATTTTTTTCTCGTCTAAGACTGTTTGATTTGGATTATGCATCGCCATACGTGTTTGTATAACAGACGCAACTTGAGGTTTTATTTCTTCAACATCAATATCAAATTGATGAGTGATTGTGATTACGTTCTGAAAAAAATGAACTTGTCTAACGCCAGCGATTTCAAAAAGAGATCTAGCTAGTATATTGTGCTCAGCTTCTTCAATTGTCGAATAGGTCGCTTTACCTTCAACCAAAACAGGTCTGTCTAGAATAAATTTCCATGCATTCGGATTAGGAGTGGCTTGAATACGAATTAAAATATCTGACTGACTCATACAACTAACATCCTTTGCGCTTTCTGTACGGCGCTAATGAATTTTTCAACATCTGCTGCTTGATTATAAATAGAAAATGAAGCTCTCACTGTTCCGGTCATATTAAATTTTTTCAAAAGTGGCTGTGTACAGTGGTGTCCGACCCGAACAGCAACACCCATTTGGTCTAAAATTTGTCCAACATCTGAATGATGCGCGCCTTTAAGATTAAAACTTAAAATAGCGGCTTTGTTGGTGTTATCACCAAAAATTTGTGTCCCTGAAATCTTTTTTAATTCTGTGCAGGCTTGGTCATAAAGACTTTTCTCATGATTAAAAACATCTTCAATTTTGTACTGGCTAAAAAAATCAATAGCTGCATCAGTGCCGACTGCACCTTCAACATGTGGTGTGCCTGCTTCAAATTTAAACGGCAGATCATTATATGTACTTGATAACAAACTAACAGTAGAAATCATACTGCCACCAAATTGGTAAGGTGGCATTTTTTCCAACAGATTTTTCTTTCCATAAAGAACACCAAAACCAAATGGGCCAAATAATTTGTGTGCGGAAAAGACCAAAAAATCGACATCTATTTTTTTCACATTAATATTTTTTTGTGTAACTAACTGGGCAGCATCCAAAACAGTGACTGCACCGACTGATTTGGCTTTTTTTACAATTTTATCAATCGGAGAAAATGTTCCTAAAATATTTGAACATCCTGAAAAAGAAATTATTTTTGCTTTTTCAGTAATTATTTTGTCAATTTGATCTTCATCAATCAAACCGTTTTCTAAAACAGGCAAAAACTTAAGTTTTAAATTTTTCTTTTGAGCTAAATTTTGCCATGGCACAAGATTGGCATGATGTTCCAATTCTGTTAAAACGATTTCATCATTTTCTTTTAGGAAATTTTCGCCGTAGCTTGTGGCTATCAAATTAATACCTTCAGTTGTGCCTTTGGTGAACACAATTTCATTATCTGATTCTGCTCCTAAGAAATTTTGTATTTTTCGTCTGGCAGCTTCAAATGACCCGGTGGCTTGATCACTTAGAAAATGAGCCCCGCGATGCACATTAGAGGCTTCCTTTTGATAAAACTTTTGAATTCGATCAACGACTGGTGTTGGCTTCAATGCTGTTGCAGCTGTGTCTAAATACACAAGATCATGTCCGTTAACTTGAACATCCAGAGCTTTAAAATGTTTGCGAATATCAGTTGTATTTAACATATCACCTTAAAATATATCCGTTAGCTTAGTGTTTAATGAAGCTAGAGCAAATTTTTCTAATTCAGCATTTTCTAATTTAAAAATAATTTCTTTAGCATAACCATAAGAGATCATTTTAATCGCGTCCTGTTCGCTAATTCCCCGGCTTAAAAAGTAAAAAACTTCATCTTTATTTAATTGCCCAACAGTTGAGCCATGACCTGCTTTAACATCATCTGCATAAATCTCTAATTGTGGAATACTGTCAGCTTCTGCTGCGCGGCTGAGTAATAAATTATTATTTAATTGGGCTGAGTTAGCTTTTTGCGCGTCTTGTTCAATACGAACACGTCCACGGAAAACTGATCTTGATTTATCGGCAAGAATTGATTTGTAATGCTGAAATGATTCGTTATGACCTTTTTGATGTTGTATAAAAGTATAGTGGTCACAGTGTTGGTCGTCAGATAGAAGTGATAAACCTAAAATAAATGTTTGAGCCTGTTCGCCTTCTAAATACAAATTCAAATTATGTCTTGAGATTTTTGCGCCTAAAGCCATTTCAAACATTTTAATTTGCGAATGGTTTTTTGCATGTGCATATATTCGACTGAAAATAAAATCCGTTGCAGATAAATTTTGATTATTAATAAATTTAATTTCGCTGTTTTCTGCTGTGAAAATATGAATTTCATTATTCATTAATTGCTGTGACTGGCCACTTAAACTGATAAATGACTGTATGACATTAGCTTGGCAGCTTTTAGCAATATGAACATGAGTCATCGACTGAATAACAGTTGAAGATTTTTTAGACAGCACATGAATAATTTGTAGAGGCTGTTGTAATGGCTGATCAATTCGAATAACAATTTTTTCTTTTGCAAAAGCTTTCAGCAAATTCTTTAGCTGGTTTTCAACATCTGTATCCACAGCTGCAAAGTCTTTTTCAGTTGTTTTTTCTACAGTTAACTTTTCGAAATCAACGTCAGATAGTGTTTTATTATAAAAACCATCCACAAAAACGACATTTGTAAATTCAGATTTTAACTGGCCAGATATCAATTTTAATTCATCATGTGACAAATTGATTTCTTGATCGGCTATTTTCCAGTCGATTTTTTTAATTTCCTGAAGAGACGTGTATTTCCAAGCCTCTTCAGTTTTTTTGGGTAAATAGTTTTCTATATTCAACATATATATTTTAACGATTGGTTACATTAACCAGTCGTAACCCTTTTTTTCTAGTTCTAAAGCCAGGCTGGCATCACCCGTTTGAATAATTTGGCCATCTGATAGAACATGCACAAAATCTGGCTTAATATAATCAAGTAATCTTTGGTAATGAGTCACAAGTACAATCGCATTGTCCGCAGTTCGTAATTTATTAACACCCTCAGCAACAACACGAAGAGCATCAATATCCAATCCTGAATCTGTTTCGTCCAGCAACGCTAGTCTTGGCGACAGCACGGCCATTTGCAGAATTTCATTTTTCTTTTTTTCTCCGCCAGAAAAACCGACGTTCACTGGTCTTTCTAAATATTCTGGTCGCATATTCACAATTTTTAATTTTTTATCTAGAAATAATCTGAAATTTTCTTCGGTCATTGGTTCAGAACCTTGATGTTGAAGTACTGAATTAAGAGCTGTTTGCAAAAACGTGTAATTGCTAACACCCGGAACTTCAATAGGGTATTGAAAAGCCAAGAAAATACCTTCTTTGGCCCGTTCATCAGGTGCCAAAGCTAATAAGTTTTGCATTTGTAAATTGATTTCGTATTTAATTTCACCACTTGTTACATCGTAAGCTGGGTGACCAGCTAGTATTTTTGAAAGTGTACTTTTACCTGAACCATTGGGGCCCATGATTGCATGAACTTCACCGGCTTTAACTTTAAGGTTTAAACCTTTCAGAATTTCTTTATCAACTCCGTTACTTTGTACTTTTGCATGTAAGTTTTTAATTTCTAACATCTGCTACCCCACACTATTTTCTAATTTCATTTCAATTAACTTCACAGCCTCAACTGAAAACTCTAATGGAAGCTCTTTAAAAACTTCTTTGCAAAAACCATTCACCAACATTGAAATGGCTTTTTCACTATTTAAACCCCTAGATTGTAAATAAAAAATCTGATCTTCTGAGATACGTGATGTTGTTGCTTCATGTTCTAAGGTCGCAGAATTATTTTTAACTTCGATATAGGGAAATGTATGAGCACTACTGCGATCGCCGACTAGCATTGAATCACATTGCGAATAATTACGCGCATTTTCTGCATTTGGCATAATTTTAACTAATCCGCGATATGAATTTGAAGAATGTCCTGCCGAAATCCCTTTTGAAATGATCGTGCTTTTAGTGTTTTTACCGATATGAATCATCTTTGTTCCAGTATCAGCCTGCATATAGTCATGGGTTAATGCCACACTATAAAAAGCACCTTCTGATTCATCACCTTGTAAAATGACTGAAGGATATTTCCAAGTGATCGCTGAACCCGATTCAACCTGAGTCCAAGAAATTTTTGACTTGCGACCTTTGCAAATTCCACGTTTAGTGACAAAGTTATAAATTCCGCCAACGCCGTTTTTATCGCCTGTGTACCAGTTTTGAACTGTCGAATATTTAATTTCGGCATTTTCTAAAGCCACAAGTTCTACGATTGCTGAATGCAGTTGGTTTTCATCACGTTGCGGAGCTGTGCAGCCCTCTAGATAATTCACATAACTGCCTTCATCAGCAACAATTAATGTTCTTTCGAACTGACCAGTTTCTTTGGCATTAATTCTAAAATAAGTCGATAAATCCAGCGGGCAACGAACACCTTTTGGAATATACACAAACGATCCGTCTGAAAATACTGCCGCATTCAATGCCGCATAGTAATTATCTGAATACGGCACAACAGTTCCAAAATATTTTTTAAGAATTTCTGGGTGATCATGAATAGCTTCTGAAATTGAACAAAAGATAACACCGTGTTTTTTAAGCTCTTCTGTGTGTGTAGTACCAATACTGACCGAATCGAAGACGACATCAACAGCTACACCTGATATTCTTTTCTGCTCTTGTAGCGGGATACCTAACCGTTCAAAGGTTTTAATTAATTCAGGATCAATTTCATCCATTGATTTTTTAGTATCGATTTTTTTCTTCGGTGCTGAATAATAAGTTAAATCTTGGAAGTTAATGGGTGGGTATTTCAGCTGTGCCCATTTATTTTCAACTAAAGATGGTTCTGTCAGTGTTAACCAATGTCTGTAGGCTTTTAGTCGATATTCAAGAACCCATTCAGGTTCATTTTTTTTAGCTGAAATAATTTTTAATATATCTTCATTAAGACCTTTGGGAATAGTCTCTGATTCTATATCTGTGGTAAATCCATACTTGTATTCGTAAGAATCAGACATTGAGAACCTCAGCGATAGAAATAGACTTATAAAAATTTTGGACTTTTTGATTCAAATTCTGGACTGGTGAAATTATTGTGCATTTCGATAACAAATCGCATTCTTTATCAACACTTAAACATTTCGCTAAATCAGCTGAGCCTTCGATCATCACAATTAAATCATGCATTGTAATCTGAGAAAGATTTTTTTCTAAACGGTAGCCACCTTGTGTGCCATATTCGGCTTTTAATATTCCGCGTGAACTTAAAATTTGTAAAACGCGGGCCACAACTTCATACGGCGCATGAGTCATTTCCGCGATTTGTTTGGCACTAACAATCACGTCTTGAAGTGATTCCGAACGCTGATCATCAAAGTACTTCAGTGCCATCAATGCATATTCAAGTTTTTTGTTCATTGTGTTCATAGCTGATATCCGACTAAATAAGTCGCCTTTTGATCGTTTTTATACGCTTTTTTAAATGAAAGTCTAATGAAAATACGATAGATTTAGTCGTATATGGCTTTTTTACAAGCATTTTAGGTACTTAGAGATAAACAGATCAACACTTGACATGTTTTAGTGTGACTCTTTTTCGGTCTTTGAATAGATTCTGCCTATGCGAATACTCATTATTACGCTGGGAACAGCGGTCGTTTGTTTGATCATTTTCTTGATCCTTAAAATCTGGGGCGGGTCACAAACGTTTATCAACTATCCCCACCCGTTCTATAATCAGACCAAAGCAACTGAAACTATTTTATTTGAAAAACCTAAATTCAGCCAAATTTCTGAAATTTTAAAAAATTCAAAAAATAATATCTATCTGGATATTGCAACAACTAAAGACGGCATCATTGTTATTCATGAAGTAAATAAATATCAAACGTCATCATTTAGAAATCAATATTTTAAGGATATTAAGGATATTGTTTTAAATTTGGCTGATTTTAAAAATGATCTTAAAAATCGAAAAATTATTTTTAATCTCACTGAAAATGCAATTGCAGGAGACAAAACCCTGATCGAAGAATTTCAAAAAATTGGTCTTGATGATAAATCTGAAATTTTGATTTCTGCACCCTATGAAGTCATGTCAAAATCTCTTAAGGAATTAGCTCCGACTTATATCTTTGCGGCTTCACTGCCAGAAATTTTACGATTAAAGGCGATGGAATCTTTTTATTTGATCGAAACAGCTAGCCTACGTGCTGATGTGATCATTCATACGTTATACTATTATAAAAAATTATTTTTCACAGAAACTTTTATTCACGAAATCAAACGTCGAAATAAAAAAATGATTATAGGGCCTATTCCTCAGTCTGAATTTGAAGAGGCTTTAAAGCTAAAGCCCCTGGGGATTGTGGTTGAGTCTGCAGTTGAGTAGAAAATCCAGGTCTGTATTTTGGACGAAACTCTAGATTTTTTAATAATCAGTTTGACATATATGTCTAAAATGGACGACAATTTAGACATATGATTAGTAGATTGGTTAAGTTATCAAAATCACAAAGCTTTTTTCTGTTTGGACCACGCGGAAGTGGTAAGTCGACTCTATTGAAAAATCAATTTAGCAAGTCTGAGGTTCTATGGATAGATTTACTAAGCCAAAGAACTGAATTTGAATTATCACAAGATCCAGATCATTTATTAGATATTTGGAAAATTAAAAAACCAAAGTGGATTATTATTGATGAGGTTCAAAAAATACCTCGATTATTAGACGTCGTACACAGAGGCATCGAAGAACATAAAATTCATTTTGCTCTAACTGGATCAAGTGCTAGAAAATTAAAGCGTGGCGGAGCCAACTTGCTTGCTGGCCGCGCAATTGAAAAACAAGTTTTTCCGTTCTGTTCTTTTGAACTGGCAGAGCAGTTTGATTTACACAAGTCTTTAGAAATTGGGCTTTTACCTAAGCTGTGGGATGAAACAAATTTATCAAAAAATGATCAAACTGATTTTTTATTTTCATATGTAAATACTTATCTAAAAGAAGAAATAGCTGCTGAACAACTTGTTCGAAGTCTTGATCCTTTCAGACGATTTTTGATCGCAGCTGCTCAGTCAAATTCAAAAATTGTTAATTATTCAAAAATTGAAAGAGATGCCGGAGTTTCGCAACATCAAGCCTCAAGACACTTCGAAATTCTTGTTGACACTTTAATTGGCTTTTACTTAGAACCATTTGCTCATTCCCCGCGAAAACGTAAAACTCAGCACAGTAAATTTTATTTTTTTGATACGGGAGTAGTTAGAGCTTTACAAAACAGAGCCGGTGAAGTTTTAACTGAATCAAGTTATGAATATGGTGATTTATTTGAAACATTCATAGTGAATGAATTTATAAAACTACGGTCTGCACTGAATTTAAGATGGAATTTTTCATATCTTAGAACACATGGTGATCAGGAGATTGATTTGGTTGTTGAAAAACCAAAGGGTTTGCCAATTCTTATTGAAATTAAATCAACAACTCAAATTCAAAAAGGTGAAATTAAATCTTTCATTCGGTTAGCAAAAGATATTAAACACAGTCAGACATATTGGCTTTCAAATTCAAAAGATGAAATTGAAGTTGAAGGTGTCCGATGTTTACATTGGCAAAAAGGATTGGAAGAGATATTTAGTTTATAAACCCACAGACTCTATACATTGACCAACTTTGCTAAAGTCATTGACCAGTTTTTAAAAATACAGCTAAGTCCTCGAAATATTTATATAAAATTGAATAAATCATTCCAATTTGTCAATTACGGACTGTCAGTCCGTAATTGACAAATATGTGGATTCTTAGGGATATTTCAAATTTTATTGCAAAAAACAATGATTCGATTCAAATCATTCGTGGTCCTCGACAATGTGGGAAATCAAGCCTAATTCTGCATCTAGATCCTGAGTTTAAAGAGATCTCATTAGATGATCCTTCTTTAAGATCTCTTGCGCAAAGCGATCCTGAATTATTCCTGAAGTAATTTAGTTCAGAAAAACTTTATTTTTGTCGAAGCCAAAGTGAGCTCACAAAAAATACAAGATTTAAATTCTTTTCCTGAAGTTAAAAAAGTATTCAAAAATAATTTGCCTCAGACAATTATGTGTCATCAAGAAGGTGAGCACATTTTATCTGGCAATGTACCTATAGCAAAATTAAAAGATTTTTTATTGTAGGACTAATTTCATGCTAAAACGAACACTGATCACCAAATTTTGATCTCACAAAATCGCGGGCTTCGCTGATATTGGCTAAATAATTTTGATCATATAAAACTGCATACTGAGCAAAAGTCATTTTTTTGATTTTAGCTTTTTTAATAGCTGCTCTGGCTGCTGGCAAAAGTTTTAGATCTGATCTAATTTGCGATAAATTTGCCCAGAGGTTTAAATCATCTGCTGTCACATCTTGGCCGGCTTTCTGACGATTCTCTAAATAACCATCAAGCAATCTGAGTGTTCCTGTTTTTCCGCGGTTGTAGGCAAAGTACACAAGTTGTTCGATGATTTCGTCATTAATAATTTCTTGAAGCTGTGGTCTTAGTTGAATCAACTGTTCTTTAAAAAAGATTTGATCACGCAAAGTATGCAAGTAATGCATCAAAAAACCTCTGTAAGGATTTTGAGGCAGTGCTATCATCGAACATCTTTTTTCTAAACTGAAACTATCTAGATCCAGTTTTCCCATTGTGCTAGCTATGCGCTGACAGGCCGGATTTGAACTTTCTAAAAGAATTTTTCTGGTGCGATCAATCAGATTTCTTTCTGTGACCCGATGGATTCCATTTTTAGTAAACTGAGCCACACCAGAATCAAATCCTGTTTTATTAATGGCGTTAATGTGAAAACCACTTTCGATCATAATTTGTAAAAATGAATTTTTTGGGTCTAAATTAAAGCAATTTTTAACATCATGATAAGCATTGTACACAAGATTCGTGTAGTTTTCTGTTAAGCAAGCTCTAGGTGCACCTATTTCAGGTTTTGCGTCCTCATTTTTACAGTAGGCAAAAGTGCCTCTGAAATTTTTCTGCGCAAACTGAATGCACTGAATGGGAATGGACTTATCCCAATCGTCAATATGATCTTTTAATAAATCAAATGGCAGTTCTTGAATCTTATCTTCAATGTACATTTTACTTTTCTGGTGACAGATTTCGTAGTTTGGTCGTTTTTCATGAAGTTTTTGCGCCAAATTAGAAAGTCTTTTTTGTGACCCTGTCACCGCTGCAGGTACGCGTGATTGTTCATTTGACTTATGTGCGCAGTGAATCAATGTCAGCATAGCACATAGTGAAAAAATAATAGCTTTCATATTGATTGATTTTCTAATCTTCACTAAACTGCCTTTATGAAAAAAATAAATACCGCTTCAATCATTATAGCACTATTTTCTGGAACTCAAACCCTTGCCGCTGCACCTCTGGCCCAGACCAACGTCGGGCTAAAAGCAGCAGGCTTAGATGCAGTTCTACAAGCCAGCCTTATTGTTCAAATTGTTATGCTGATTTTAATCAGTTTATCAATTTTATGTTGGGCTATAGCCTGGTCAAAACATCAAGACTTCAATGCTGTTAAGAAAGCTAATGAAATTTTTGATCATGTTTTTTGGAAGTCTTCATCGCTTGATGAATTGAATGAAAAGATTGATTCATTTAAAGATTCTTCACACGCCAGGGTTTTTAAATCGGCTTACATTGAAATGAAAAAGTTAGCTGAATCACCAATGTTGAATAAAAATATTAATAATGATTCTGAACCGCCGTTACTATCTGGTGTTGATAATTTAGAACGTGCCATGAGAAAAGCAATTGAGAATGAACTATCAGGCCTTGAAACACGCCTGACTGTGTTGGCATCGACTGGATCAACAGGGCCTTTCATTGGATTATTCGGAACAGTTTGGGGAATTATGAATTCATTTCATAAAATTGGCCAAACAGGGTCTGCTAGTCTTGCCGCAGTGGCGCCAGGTATTTCTGAAGCCCTCATAGCAACGGCGATTGGTTTAGCGGCCGCTATTCCTGCAGTTATTATTTATAATCACTTTGTTGCAGAAATTAAAAAAGAAGAAACGCATCTTAATAATTTTGCCTCTGATTTTTTAAACATTGTAAAAAGAAATTTCTTCAGAGGTTAATTTATGGGAATGCAAACCTCTGGTTCACGCAGTTCTAAAGTGGCTATTAGTGAAATCAATGTAACACCATTTGTTGATGTGATGTTGGTTTTACTTGTGATTTTCATGGTCACAGCCCCTATGATGCAACAAGGCCTTGATGTTGATTTACCAAAAACATCTTCTGCAGGTATTGCATTAAATGAAGATCCTTTCGTTGTATCAATCGATGCCTCTGGTAAAATTAAAATTTCAGATACAGTGATATTGATGACTGATTTAAAAACTAAATTAACTGCTATTTTTGAAACCAAAAAAAATAAACAAATTTATATTCAAGCCGACAAAAAAGTTGACTACGGTGTCGTTGCAGAAGTTATGGGCGAAGCCCGTGCCGCAGGTATTTACAATCTTAGCCTTATAACTATACCTAAGGATTAAATTGAACTTTAAAAAAGGTGTTTACTTTTCATTTATTGCTCATGTCGCAGTCATTTTATTTATGATAGTGAAAGTCACTTTGTTTCCCGCGCAGGAAATTAATTTTGCAGAAGCTATACGTGTCGATATGGTCGGTTTGCCCGAAAAATACGATTCAAATACCTTGCCTGAAAAACTTGAAGACCCTAAAAAGCCAGAGGAAAAAAAATTACCTGAAAAAATAACTGAAAAATCTAAAGTTGATGAAAAGAAAGAAAAAGTTCCTGACACAATTAAAATAGATAAGACCAAAAACAAACAGAAAGAAGCTTTAGATAAATTAAAAAAAATGTCAGCTATCGAAAAAATAAAACAAGATGTACAAAATGAAGAAAAACGTAAACAGGAAAATGAAAAATTAATCAAAGGCCAAGTCATTTCTAAAGGCACAGCCCTAACGGGGTTAGCTAAGATTCAATCTAATGAATACTTATCTAGATTAGATCAAAGAATTAAAACAAATTGGCAATTACCCCAGTGGCTCATCGGAAAACCTTTAAAAACTAAAATACTTTTAAAAATCAAGCCTAATGGTGAAATAGCTGATCGACAAATTTATCAAAGTTCTGGAAACCCCACTTACGACGAGTACAGTTTATTAGCTGTCGACAAATCAGCGCCTTTTCCGCCAGTTCCAGAAAAATTCACTGAAGTTTTTAAAGAAGATGGTGTTATTATAGGGTTCCCTGAATAGGAGTTATCATGAAATCAGTTTTAATTTTTATATTAAGTTCTTTATTATTTGTTAGCGCACAAGCCCAACAGGCTTACATCAAAATTGGCGAAGCTCAGTCTAAGAAAAGTAATTTAGCTTTTCCTCCGATGAATAATTTAAGTGGTGTAAAAACAAGTCAACATGTGACATTGGCCACTGAAATTTTTAACACAGCTAAAAAAGATTTAGAATTGTCGACTTATTTTAATGTGATGTCTCAAGCTGCTTTTTTAGAAAATACAACAACTCTGTCGATTAAACCAAAATCTAATGACAGTAATGGTTTTGGTTTTGAAACATGGAAGGCTATCGGCGCTGATTTTTTAATTCGGTCATCAATTTCTGTCGTTAATACCGATATGACCGTTGAAATGTTTTTATACCAAGTTGATCAGTCAAAAACTGTCATCGGTAAAAAATATCAAGCTAAAACTGATTCAACTGTTAAAATCGGACACATTTTAGCCAACGATATTTTAGAAGCCCTAACTGGCAAGCGCGGTGCTTTTTTATCTAAAATTATTGCGACCACTGATCGCACTGGGCACAAAGAAGTTTTAACTATGAACTGGGATGGGTTAGAGCAAAAAGTCATTACCCGCGATCGTAGCGTAGCTATTTCGCCCAATTGGTCACCTGATGGAAATAGTATTATTTATTCAATTTACACCAGACGAATTAGATCAGCACAAATGAATTTAACTTTGTTCCAGCATAATTTAAATACAGGCAAGCGATCAATTATTTCTAACCGTAACGGGTTAAATTCAGGTGGTACATATTCTCCGGATGGACGATCTATTTATTTAACTATTTCACAAAATGGCGCTCCAGATATTTATAAATTAAATTTACAAGGCGAAGTCATAAACCGTTTAACGAAAGGCCCTGCAGGTGCCATGAACGTCGAAGCAGCCCTTTCAAAGGATGGTTCAAAGGTTGCCTTCTCATCAGATCGTGGCGGTAACCCAACTATTTATTCGATGAATGCTGATGGCAGTGGCGTTAAAAGATTAACTTTCCAAGGTAAATATAATTCGTCTCCGACATGGTCACCCGACGGGCAAAAAATTGTTTTTGCCAGCCAGATTGATAAATATTTTGATATCTTTAGCATGAACAGTGATGGTTCAGATTTAAAACGCCTGACAACGGCTAATAAACCCAACGGTCAACGCGCTAGCAACGAAGATCCCAGCTTTTCTGCTGATGGACGATTTATCGTTTTTACCAGCAATCGTAGTGGTAAATTTCAGGTTTATGTAATGAGTTCAGATGGCAAAGAAGAACGCCGTGTCACGCAAGATTCTTATAACTATTATAAACCTAAATGGTCGAATAATCTGGAGTAAAAATAAGCATTTAACAGCTTATAGCAGACAGTCTTGACGTGACTGATAGGCTTTTATATTTCTATAAGCTATGAAAAAAAATAACCAAACTGCTAAAGCGTCTAAACCTGTTCAACTTATACTTTGGATTTACTTACTGGCTTTTGTTTTAATGACATGGTCATTTCAGTCTCGTGCAAATCTAAATCAAAACCCAGTTGTTGAAATGAAAACTTCAATGGGTCAAATAAAAATTCAACTATTTAAAACTGAAGCCCCTATTTCGACAGAAAACTTTTTAAAATATGTCGACAAAAAATTCTACGACGGCGTGATTTTTCACCGAGTGATTAAAGGATTTATGATTCAGGGCGGTGGTTTTTTACCTGACATGACAGAAAAACCAACTTTATTTTCTAATATCAAAAATGAAGCTAAAAATGGTTTATCAAATAAACGTGGGACATTAGCAATGGCTCGCACAAATGAAGTTGATTCAGCTTCAGCACAGTTCTATATCAACGTTGTTGATAATGTGATGCTTGATTACAAATCTCAGGATCAATTCGGTTACGCAGTTTTCGGTGAAGTGATTGAAGGCATGGACGTTGTTGATAAAATCAGAGCAGTATCAACGACAACTAAAAATGGTTTTTCAGATGTTCCTGAAAAAACTGTAAAAATTGAATCTATACGTTTAGCAAAAAATTCAGACAAAACAAAATCTAAAAAAGGGCTTAAATAATGATCGCACAATTCGAGACTAACAAAGGTACTTTTAAAGTTAAACTTTTCAATGATAAGGCTCCTAAAACTGTTGAAAATTTTGTTTCCTTAGCAGAAGGCACAAAAGAATTTACTGATCCAAAAACAAACAAACCTGCAAAAAAACCTTTCTATAACGGTTTAGCTTTCCACCGTATTATCAAAGATTTTATGATTCAAGGTGGTTGCCCACTAGGTACAGGCACTGGTGGCCCAGGTTACCGTTTTGAAGACGAATTTCATCCAGAATTAAAACATAGTAAGCCAGGTCTTTTATCAATGGCCAATGCAGGCCCTAACACAAACGGCAGTCAGTTTTTTATCACAACTGTTCCCACACCATGGTTAGACAACAGACACACAATCTTTGGTGAAATTTCTGAAGGCTACGATATTGTTGATGCTATCGGAAAAGCAAAAACTGGTCCGATGGATCGCCCTGTTGATCCCATCGTTATTGAAAAAGTGACTATTCTAAAATAAGGGTGCCTGGCACCTTTAGACTTAGAGCATTACAAAGTTATTTATACTTTTTTAATATTCTTGGATCGACTTTAACTTCACTAAATAAAGTCCCAATCGTTTTTTGTGTTTCAAATTTAGAACTAGCTAATCTGTAAATTGACGATTGAGCAATTTGAAAGTTTGATGAGTAACTACTTAAGTAGCCAAGAACTGATTCGAGTTCATATTTTTGGCCTTGCTCGATTCCACGCATAACGCTTTCAATTATATTTTGATCTTTAACTAAGTTTTCAGAAGTCAGATTAAAAGTATCATTTAAACTTTTTAAGCTTAAATATGATGACTCTAAATCAAATTTCAAATTATCAATAGTTGCGATGTTTTCACTTTCTGCTGCAGCTAAACTATTCGCACTAGCATTATTTCTGTAAACAACACCACCGTCTATTGAATATGATATTGATAATCCAACATACTGGCTGCTAGATTCAGATCTATAATCATCCGACTTTGAAGAATTAAAGCTTGTTCCCACTTGTAGGTCAATACGAGGTCTAAATAAACGACCTTTATCAGCTTCACGTTCATATTGAGCAGCTTCTAAGTTATATTTTGTGATGTTCACATCAGGACTATTGTTCATAGCCTCAGTTACAGCGGCATCAGCGGTTTCAGGGATTTGAATCGAATTCGCCATTTTGTAGGTTGAATCAATTGATCCAAAATCAGCTTGTTCATTATATGAATAAAATTTTAAAGCCACTGTATTTTGATTTATATTGTTTTTATACTGTTGAATATTAACTTTTTGGCTATCGATACGTTGTTGTAGCCTTTGCAATTGGTCTGTCGTTACAGCAATTTTTTTAGTTTTCTCTAATAGAAAAATATAGTTTGAATAAAACTTATAAAAAGTTATTGCATCTGACAAACTTAAATATGAATTAAAAATATTACTTGCTGTATCTGCATTTGTGTTTCTTATAAAAGAATTGCTTGAGTTATAAGTTGCATCCAAGGCTTTGAATCTGGCTTCTGCTGCTTTGACGCCAGCGACATCACTACCGCCATTGTAGATATTTAAATTACTACCAACACCATATGAATGACTATTTGAACTGTTTGTCGAAAAGTCACTTTTGCTGCGCGACTGACCAAACGAAGATGAAATAGAAAGGCTTGGAGAATACACAGATATTTTCTGGGCTTTTAGTTGATCACTGGCAGATTGCATTCGTAAATTGATAGCTTCCGCATACCGATTGTTTTCTAAACCGTACTTGATAAAATATTGAAGTGATTCGGCCATCGCCATTTGCGATATAAACATAAGTCCTAAAATAAGCTTAATCTTTTTCATGCAATCACCTTACAAAAAATATTTAAATACTTCTACCGAACTGATTTAAGCTATTTTTGGACCATTTCAAATAGTTTATATGATTTATGGCGTATCAAAATTGTACAAGCCGTTTACAGTTAGGCGTAAATAGGAACAAAGCAATCTGTCACCCCTAATTGTCACATTCTCATTATGAGACACTTTAGTTTCACTATATAAGATCTGACTAGCTCAGGAATTGCTCTTTAATAGTCTAAAGAGAGGTTCTCACCTTGAGACAATTTAAGAAGGCTTTATTTATTATTATTCAAATCATCATGGCAACAACATTTGTTGCGTCGATGTTTTCTAAGGTACATGCTCAGGCAGAACCAACAAATTTTGGCTCTGAAGCAATTCCATTTGTAGTGGATACTTCAAAAGATGAAAGTCATTTATTGCTTAGAAAAATCAGACAAGAACTTAACCAAGATATGAAATTATCCCAAGAACAAGCCACCAAAGACGGCGTTCTTAAATCAACAGCAAAAACTTTTGTTCCAACAAGTGCGGCGTTTGCTGCGGCTGGCGGATTGATTTACTTCACACAATTAATGACTTTAACACACTCAGATCCAACTTTAATGATCAAGCATTTTGAGTCATTAAAAGATCCTATCGGTCATGTTTCCTTTGGAATGTTCATGATATCACAGGGTCTTTACATTGATTTTAAAACTAAACATTTAGACCCGATGACTAAATCATTAATGATGAGAAAATTAATGTACAAAGGTATGGCGATAGGATCATTGGCTTCAACCATCACTGCTGATGTTTTAACAACACTTAAATCATGTACCACAGGATGGATCGAAAACAAAAATGATGAGGCTTCTCACGCGGCCTGTGATCAAGCCCTTGAACAATGGACATTAAGAAATAAAACAACACAGTATGTTCCCCAAGTCATGTCATTATTATTTACACAATTAATTACTGACAGTATTGAATTAGCACTTCATAAAGGTAAATCAACAAAATCATATAAGAAATCAATATCTGCTACAGACAACAAAATATCAGAAGTTTTTCAACTTACAGGCGCTGCTGTAACTATGATCGTTACACCTGGTGGTCCTGTTGTCAAAGCTGTTAAATGGCTAGGTAATCTTGGTAAGTTCGGAATGTTTTTAACGGTCGATCATTTTGTTACACCGTCAGTTACAAGATTCGGAAATAACTTGTTGCAACCTGTTCTTTTTGAAAACAATAGATTGTCTATTAATAGTTTAATCAAACAATCTAGCGAAAAGAAAAAACTCGCTACAGATTTTCATAAACAAATTTTATCTGTGACTGCAAACATGCTGAAATGGCGTGGCCACTTAAACGGCAAAAACGAATTAGATTTAATGGGCTGGAATGAGGCAACAAATAAATTATTACATCAAATTAATTATGCAAAAACTTTCTATTCAAAATTTATTGAAAATGTATTTGAAACTAAATACAGACAGTCTTTAATTAACCAAGGTGTTTTTAGTCAATACCCAGATCGCGCTTGGGCATTGCAAAACAAATATCCCTTAAGAACATTGCCGCTTATGGGTGTTACTCCTCTTAAATTACCCAATAATATGAACGCAAATGATGCCTATTTAACAATTGCTTATGATATTGAATCTTCGCAAAGTGAAAATATTTTTAAACAAGTTAAAACATTTAAAAATAATTTGGTTGAATCAAAAATGCTACAGTTTTCTAAAGATAAACTAAATCAATTATTAAATGCACTGTTAGTTCAAGATTACACAAAGCAAGGCCGTGGACTGTATGAAATTAACCGTTTATTAATGCTTTATGAAAAACCAATTTACTACGGAAAAGATTCTTACAAAGGGAATCCCTATTTAAATTCCTATGAAGAAGAATTTTTAACTCAGTTTAGAAAATCATTAGGTGACCCAAGACCTCAATTTGTCGAAGGTGCTTCATACGCTGTGGCTTTTGATACGCATACTCAGAACTATGATGTAGCTAAGACAGCTGACTTTGATCTTTCAAGTTTATTTAAATATGGCTTTGTAAAGCCAAGTGATCTCATGATTTACCAAATGATTTGTGGTGCTAACTATTTTAAAATTAATGAAGGTATCTTATCTGCGTTTACAGTTGAAACTCCTCGTATTATAAATTCAAAAACTCCGATTGAACTTTGTGAAAAAAGTATAACCAACTCAATAAATACAAAAAGTTTATACAGTCATGAAATCACGGTAGACGGCCAAAAATATGAAAACGTCACTCGACTTTTGATGTCTAAGTTAGATCCATCTATATTAGGTGATACAACTGATAAAAATTTACTAATGAAAAACTTCAATACATGGTGGGCACAGCAAATTATGCCAGACTTAACCAGATCTTTAAAAAGTTTAGATCAAAGATATGCCGTTATTGTTGATAGAACATACCAACAGATAATTAATAATAAAGGTAACGTGGACAACGCTTTAGACTGGATTGCAAAAACAGATTATTTAGGCGCAGATATCGAAGACAACTTAAAAATTGAATTAGAATTCTACTTAAAAACACTGGAAATGATTTTAACTGAAAACTACAAACACAAGGGCAACTACTTTGATCAAGTGGCTTTATCTGCAGTATCAAAAAATTGCACTTTATTAAAAAACTCTAAAGTGATCTTATTAAAACAAAAATACACTGGCTTATTTAATTTATTCCATCAAAAAACAGTTTCTTTTGATTCAGCCAATACCATTTATCAGTCAACAGAAGAGGAACTACAAAACTTTTTTGCACCTTTTGAATCTGAATTTTCAAACGTGAATGAGCAATCAAAAGAAGATATTAAGTCTGCACTAGAAATTTATAAGGGGCTTAATTCAGTTCTAGGCGAAGCCCATCGTTATGTGATGATGAAAGTACAGCTTGAGCAGAAGCTTTCAGCAGACGTTGCAGTGCTGAATCGACAGCTTAAAGAACAACAAAAGAAAGCGATTCAAACAAAAAGAGGATCCGCTGTTAACAGTTTATGATCCTTGTTAATAAGTTAGACACTGAACACGCATACAATTGTTTTAAAACGGTCCAGAATTTGAATATTAACTAAAGAAGTAGAGGTAAATATATGAAAAGTCTTATTATCACATTAGCAGTCGTTTTAGCATCACAAGCCTACGCTGGCCCGAAAACAGCTCCTAAAGTAGCTACTTTGGCTGAATCAAAAGCTTATATTGAATCTACAACTAGTCTAAAAAAATATAAAGAAGCTGCGGAGTCAGGCCGTTTAGGCGAAATAGCTAAAAAAGAAATGGCTAAATATTTTGAAGCGGCTACTGAGTCTTTATCTGGAATCAGCGCCACTCATTTAGAGGTTTTAACATCTATACGCCCTGAAAGTTTAGCTAAAGTTGTCCACCTTATTAATTTAACTAAAAATGGAAAACCTGAAGAAAAAATTAAAGCTGAAAAAGATCTTCAATTGTTATCTTTATCTGGCAAATACACTAACATGAGCAAAATCGAAGCTGAAACAATGGAAAAAATCACAGAAATGGCTGATTACAACGAGGCTGCAAAAGCTTTTAAAACTGAAATGGTCAAAGCTTTGGAATTAAATATTGCAAGAAACATTACTGAAGCTATTTCGACTGCTTCTAAAGGTAAAATCACTTTAGACCAAATCAAAAGCTGCATGATCTAACTTTTTAGTTTCGATAATTAGCTCTCAAAACAAAGCAAACTGCTTCTAAAAAGAACAGTTTGCTTTTTTGTTATGTTGCCATACACTATTTAGGTGAATTCAATCGACCTATCCCTATTTAAATTAATCTACTTTGATTCGGCCAATCCGACATTTGATCAAATTATGCCAATTATAACAGATTTACATAAAATCAACGGTTTCATTATCCCTGTTATTGTTTTATTTATTGCATTTTTTATTTATAAATTTAAAAGAGCAGGCGTTACTTATTTTATTTTTTTACTTTTGTCTTTATCGCTGAATGATTTTATCGGCGCACAGGTTAAACATGCCGTCCAAAGAGAACGCCCCTATCAAAATACAGAATTAAGCGTGATTCAAAAAAGTCCAGCCCATGATGGAAAAAGTTTTTATTCTAATCATGCATCTAATATGTTTTGTTTAGCTGCCTATACAGGTTCGTTCTTTCCTCAAGCTAAGCTATTACTTATTCCATTCGCTGTGATTATAGCTTATTCCCGTGTTTACAACGGTGTTCATTACCCGTCTGATGTATTAGCTGGTGCACTGGCTGGCATTTTGATCGGCTTAGCCATTGCCTATTTAGCCAAAAACAAAGTCGCCCAATACGTAAAAAGAAAATCTGGTGACCCCTCGTGAAGGTTTTAGTCACTGGCGCCAACGGATTTTTAGGTTCATGGTTGTGCCAGCGTTTACAGGCCGAAGGCCATGATGTCACAGCTCTAGTTAGAAAAAGCAGTGATTTATCTGAAATTGAAACCTTAAAACTAAAATTAACTTATGGTGATGTGACTGATAAATCGTCTTTAAAATCTGCTTTTAAAAATAAAGATTATATTTTTCATTTAGCCGGCGTAGTCGCTTACAAAAAAGAAGATCGCGCCTTAATGGATAAAGTAAATGTCGATGGCACACAAAATGTCGTTGATGTTTTATCTGGCCAGCAACAGGCAAAACTTTTGCATTTATCATCAGTTGTGGCTGTGGGCGCGACATTCAAGCCGACTGTGCAAAATGAAGATTCTGAATATCTCATCGGAAAATATAATTTAGGTTACTTTGAAACGAAAAGAAAAGCAGAAGCTATTGTCATTGCAGCAGCTAAAAAAAAAATAATTCATGCGATTTGTATTAACCCCAGCACAATATATGGACCAGGTGATGCCAAAAAAGGAAGTCGCCAAACCCAAGTTAAAGTCGCCCAAGGAAAATTTCCGTTTTACACAGGTGGTGGTGTTAATGTTGTTGCTGTTGAAGATGTTGTTGATGGGATTATCAAAGCCCTCACCAAAGGTCGTAACGGTGAACGTTATATTTTGGCAGCTGATAACATTACAATTAAAGATCTTTTTAAATCAATTGCTTGTTTAGCAGGTCAAAAAAATCCATCGATCTATCTGCCATTTCCAGTACTTAAGTTGATAGGGCTCATAGGAGATTTGACAAAAAAAGGTGTCTCCGTTGAAAATGCTTACACAGCCAGTATGTATCACTGGTTCGATTCGTCTAAAGCTCAGACTGAATTAGGTTTTGAACCAAAACCTTCAGTTGTCGCTATAGAAAAAAGTGTACGCTGGATGAAAGAGCACGGTTACTTGGATGAGCATCTGAAATGAAAAAAATTGTTATTTATGTTTTGTCAGCATTAGCACTGGCTGTGCTGTTTGTTTATATTCAAATCCCGTCTGAAACAAAAATAAAAAGTTGTTTTAAGACATCGCTCTATGATGTTGAGCTTTGCTCAAATTCAAAAAATTATGTAAAGCTAAATAATATTTCTTCGACATTACAAAGAACAATATTAATCACTGAAGATGCAGGTTTCTATACCCACAGCGGCTTTGACCAGGAAGGCATTCAACACTGTTTTCAAAAAATGAAAGAAAAGCTCAGAATCGTCTGTGGTGGGTCAACAATCACACAACAGTTGGCAAAAAATTTATTTTTAAGCCGCGATAAAACTTTTTACAGAAAAGGTCTTGAAGCCCTAATCACAATGAAACTTGAAAGCACATTAACAAAAAAAGAAATCTTAGAAAAATATTTAAATGTTGTTCAGTTTGGAAAAAATATTTTTGGTATTAAACAAGCTGCCTTTTTCTACTTCAAAAAAACCCCGGCTCAGCTAGATGCTGTAGAATCTGCTTTTTTAGCGATGATTCTACCTAATCCCGAAAAATATTCTCAGTCTTACTATCGAAAAGATTTAACCAGATTTGCCAGAAATCGCATTTTAAGAATTATCAATGATATGTACCGTTACAAGGCGATAGGTTCTGACGGTTATATTGCTGCCTTAAACAAAGTGGATTATTTTTTAAGTTCCGGTCAAAAATCAGTGAATGCTGATCCTTTACAAATTTCAGATGAAGATTTGTCTGAAATGAAAAATGAAGAATTATCTTTGGAAACTATAGATACAGTCTCAAAAGATTCAAATACCCCTTCTGATCCTGACTTATCAGTTTCAGAAGAGGAACAAGAGCTTGAAAAAACTTTTGACGAAATGACAGAATAGCTATTAGTCTTTATTCGTTTTTTGTGGTTTAGGTCGTTTATGTGGATCTAATTCACGGCAACGAATACGAATATTCTTAGGTGTGACTTCGATCAGCTCAGAATCTTTAATCCATTCCATAGCCTGTTCTAACGACATCGCCTTAACCGGAACTAAACGAATCGCTTCATCAGCACCAGACGCACGAACGTTTGTTAATTTTTTCTCTTCGCAGATATTAACAACCATATCGTTATCTTTAGCATTTTCACCGACGATCATGCCTTCGTAAACTTCTTGAACGGGCTGTACAAACATACGACCACGTTCTTGTTTAAACCAAATTGCATAAGCTGTTGTGAAGCCTTTACGATCGGCAACCATAGCACCATTAAGGCGAGAATTAATTTCTCCGCGGTAGTCATCCCAACCATCAAAGTTCGTGTTTAATAAACCCGTACCACGCGTATCAGTTAAAAATTCAGATCTATAACCGATTAGACCACGTGAAGGAATTCTAAATTCTAACCGTGTACGACCAGATCCTTTTTGAACCATGTTTGTCATAATCCCTTTACGTGCACCTAACTTTTCAGTCACGGCACCAACATACGGATCTTCGATATCAATAACTGCATGTTCCATCGGTTCTAATTTTTTGCCATTTTCTTCTTTAAAAATAACTTGTGGTTTAGAAACTAATAATTCGAAACCTTCACGGCGCATTTGCTCGATCAAAACACCTAATTGTAATTCACCACGACCGATCACTTTAAAAGCATCAGTTGCCGATGTTTTTTCTACGCGAATAGCCACGTTATATAATAATTCTTTTTCTAAACGTTCTAGAATTTTTCTAGACGTCACTTGTTTACCTTCCATGCCTGCAAACGGTCCATTGTTAACAGAGAAAATCATTCCAACTGTTGGTTCATCTACAGTGATACGTGGTAACGGACGTGGATCAACAGCTGAAGTGATCGTGTCACCGATTGTGAAATCTTCAAGACCGGCAACGATAGCGATATCTCCTGCACCAATTTCTTGAACAGGAATTTGTGAATTGATGTGGTAAGAAAATAATGCAGAAACTTTAACTTTTTTCTGACCTTTTTCTTGAACGCAAACAACTTCATCGCCAACTTTGATTGTACCAGAACGTACACGACCAATCGCTAAACGACCAACGTATTCATTATAACCAATGTTAGAAACCATGATTTGCAATGGATGTTCGATATCTACTGTTGGTGGTGGAACTAAATTTACGATCGCATCGTAAAGGCATTCTAATGATGTTGTTTTTACGTTTGGATCAAGTGTGGCCATGCCTTCACGCGCGATAGAATAAATAGTGTGAAAATCACATTGTTCTTCATTGGCATCTAGATCGATAAATAGATCGAAAATTTCATTATGCACTTCTTGAATACGTGCATCGGGACGGTCGATCTTGTTGACACAGACAATAATTTTTAAATTTTGTTCTAAAGCTTTTTTCAAAACGAAACGAGTTTGTGGAAGTGGGCCTTCAGAAGCATCACAAAGAATAATTGCTCCATCAACCATGTTTAATACGCGTTCAACTTCTCCGCCGAAATCACTATGTCCCGGAGTATCGACGATATTAATTTTAATATCCTTGTAAGTGAATGATGCATTTTTTGCTGCGATTGTGATTCCGCGTTCTTTTTCAAGATCCATTGAATCCATTAGCCGTTCTTCAACTTGTTGGTTGTCACGGAACATACCTGCTTGACGAATTAAATGATCGACCAGTGTTGTTTTACCGTGATCGACGTGGGCAATAATTGCGATATTTCTAATTTTCTTCGGATCTTGAACCATTTTGTTTCCTTCTTTGTTTTATAAAAATTACGAACTAACCGTGCCCACCCATAAGAAAATTTTCATGAGATGTATCAGCTTGCTCAATGTCAGAGATTGATCGAAAGAAGCTTAGCGCACAAGACAAGACTTCGTCATTATTCTTCAGCTGAAAAATGTCTTTTCTAAATTGGGCCGCACCGGGATAACCCGTCGAGAACCAAGAAGCAAACTTTTTAAGCTGGATATTGAGGATATGGTCACTGCAGTTTTTTTGAAAAGCTAAGTGCAGCTCAGTAAAAATACTATGATAATTTCTCTTTAAATCCATTCTAATGGGTTCATTTTTCCATAAGCTTAAAGCATCAGCAAAAATCAGAGGGTTTTTCAAAGCTCCCCGACCAATCAATACCCCATCACAGCCTGATTCTTTTAATCTTAAGACTGCTTTTTGTGCAGTCAGAATATCACCATTACCAAGGATGGGTATTTTGGATTTTGCCTTAATATCTGTAATAAATTCCCAATCGGCAAGACCTGAGTACCCTTGGGCCCGCGTCCGGCCATGAATAGCGACCCAAGTGATCCCTTCATCATAGGCTAACTGGCAAACATCCAATGCATTTCTTTGGGTTTGATCCCAACCCGTACGAATTTTTATTGTGACAGGAATTTTCACTGATTTTACACAAGACGATAAAACTTTTTTCATCAGACCAAGATCTTTGAGCATTGCTGATCCTGCGCCTTTTTTCACGACTTTAGGAACTGGGCATCCAAAATTTAAATCCACAAAATCAGCGCCGTGGGCTTCGGCCACTTGGGCTGCACGACCTAAAAGTTCTGGATCTTCACCAAAAAGCTGAATGCCAATAGGGCGTTGGCTTTCGTCGTAACTCATTAAAGCTAAAGTTCTTTCAGATTTGTATTCGATTCCTGCAGCAGAAATTAATTCAGTCACTACGACACTGGCATCTAATTTTCGCATAAATGTACGAAAAGCATGATCAGTGATTCCTGCCATAGGTGCCAATACAAATGGATTTTTTTTCAAAGCATCAAGTGGATGTATTTTTTGATGTATGTTTTTTGCTTGCGAAGACATTCAGGCTTTATGCCAAAGCCTGAATCAGGGGTCAAGTTTATAACCAAGTTAAACGATTTTCAGTCTGTCGCAAAGCCTTCGGTGGATTGTGATCCGGATAGCCAATAACAACTGCACACAGTAATTCAAGCTGACCATTTTGGTATTCAGGTAATTTTTTAACTCCTAAAAATTGATCGACTTCAGCTTTAATTTCTAAGGGCGCACCCATCGTGCAACAGCCCAGTCCTTCGATTTGACAAGCTAAGTTGATATTCTGCACAGCCATATACACGCTGCCAATGCTAGTGTGATATCTTTCTTCAGCGGAATTTTCTGAATAAGCAAAAACAACGACTGGTGCATCACCTAAAGTGTAAAAAAATCTTTCAGTCAATTGATACAAAGAGGGTTTTAATTTTTTCTGAAGAATTTCCTTTATGCCAAGCCATGATTTCTGTGAATATTTTAGGTACTCATTTTTTTTATCGCCTTGGATGATAAAAAACCGCCAATTTTGTCGATTTTTACCTGAAGGCGCATGAAAAGCAGCGTCGTTAAAAATACGTTCTAGAACATCACGTGGAACAGCTTGATTTTTAAATTGACGAATAGATTTGCGACTTTGGACGAGTTCATAAAATTCTGTTTTCGTCATTTGACCCCCACAGCGTATTGCCCCAATATATAACCTATATGGTAGCTATATGTTAACTTTGAACACTACAGCTGACAAGAAATCTTCAACTGTTTTTACAGTGGTTATTGTTTTGATTTGTTTATTATTCGCTATTTTGTCTTCATTGACAGGCGTACGCCAAATGCTGAGCTCCCGTAAAAGCGAAAGAACAGTTTTAGCTAAAGTCTTCGCTAAATATGACCAAAAAGTTTTTGTGATTATCAAAATTAAAACCGAATCTGGTCTTGATGTTGAAGTCTACGAAAAAGACCCTGAAGGCAATCAGCAAAAATTAAAACAAAAATTTTCCCTAAATGATGATAGCGATGCTTATTTGATGGTAAGAAATGATTCAATCAATTTGGGATTATTTGATGTTAATAAAGACGGTCAGCAAGATATTATTTGCCCGTCTGTAGACCGCTTAGGTAATTCAAGATTAAATATTTTCGAATATTCTAAAGAGCTTCATCAATTTATTCCACTGATTGATCAAAGCCCTGATTCAATCAATTAGATTATTTTTCTAAAACAACATCTATAAAAGTAGAGTAAGTCGGTCTAACCCGCGCAATGACAATTCGCGGTTTTAAACCTGGCAAATGAATTCTCAATTTAATCGGAAATCCGTTTTCTTTCCATTTTTCATAATCACCCGTATTTTGTGGATTCGGTTTTCTAGGCTCTACTATCCCAGTGATATGAAATCGTAAAGGATTCAGTGTTTGATCATAGAAAACATATGGTTCTATTTGTTTTTTCTCAGTGTTGTAAGCTGAAGTTGTTGTTGCCGAATACAGCTCAGTGCCACGGCCTAAATAGATATCGTAAGGTACATTGGCTACATCGCGCGTAATATGACCTGATCGTAAAAGACTAATTGGTTCTTTTTCATAGTTAACATCCAAGGCTTGTAAAAAACCAGTGTTGTCTTTTTGAAGTTTTTTATCCAACATATAATCTAGCGGTAATCTTAAATTGATATCTAAAGTAAAACCTTGAAGTGGTTTTATATTATTCAGTGAATTTTGAATTGTTTTTGAGTTACCTAAGTCCAATTCGGCTGCTAACTTTTGATATTTAGCTTGATCGCACTGATTAGGATTATTTTCACAGTTTAATAAATGTTTCACAACAAACTTATAAGTTGGGTGATCGCAAAGATTTGGAACCAAACAAAATTTTGGAATTTCAACCACATCATAGAAATCATTTATATTAGGACTGGCGTGGACTGCTCTAACTAATAAGAATGGCACATCTGTGTTCTGCATATATTTTGTTTGTTGAAAATCTTTGAACTCAAGAACTTCATCGGGCTGATAGTTTGTGTTCAGCGCTTCGCCATAAATAAAATCTAAACGAGCACTTGGTATAATCACGGCTGTATCTGATTCGTAGTGTTCACCACCGAAACCAATCGTTTTTAGAAAGTTAGTCGATGCTTGCATCCAGAATTTTTTAAAGCTTGAATCAATTTTAGCAGCCGCATGAGCGCTAATTTTATCAGGAACAATACCCGCAACATTTAAAAATCGGGCCTTGATATACTGATCAGAATCTTCTTTTTTATCTATGCTGATGGCACGTCTACGAAATTTAAAAATTGTATTGCTAGAAAATGACATTTCTTTTAATTCTGTAAAACCGAATGGTAACTGTTTACCGACCCAATTGATCACACTGTTATCAGACTGTGATCCCGCTGCAAGTTTAGAGCCCCAAAATGGTGATCCCAAACTTACAATGCCATCTATTTGACGAGCATATTGTGCTAACTGTGTGTCTGAAAAAGAAAGATCATCAGTCGCTGTATGGGTCAACAAACTATCCAAGTACCAGATAATTGAAACTAATCCACCTTGAGAATGTGTGATTAATGAAATTTTATCTTCAGGAATTAAACCTCCGTTTTTAACAAAAAAATTGTCGATTTTAGTAGATAAACTTTTTGCAAAATCATAAGTTGATAACTTTTTATCACCAGTTAAGTAATCAAATTTGATAACTTGAAGATCATACTGAGGTTGCACATCTTTCATGTGTTTAAGTAAAGCATCGGACATATAGCCAAATGTTTTTGAACTTCCCCCGATGCCGTGAACAGTAATAATTAAATGAATTGGCATTCGCTGGTTAGTTAGTTGGCTCGGCTCACGCTGTGAAACTTTAGAATTATGACTGCAAGATAACCCTAAGAAAATGAATATTAATATGCATAATCTCATTTATTTAACTCCTGCTTTTTATTCAGGTCTCGCCAAGACTTTCCTTGACGAGCTTTCGGGTTTAATTGAAAAACTTTAACAGCTGCATTGTGCGCAACTAAACTATCAGAAAAACGGTGGGTCCCGTCATTTTGACTGACGAAATAAAGATATCTTGTTTTAGCTGGATTTAGCGCAGCTTTAAGTGCTTCACGACCTGGATTTGCAATCGGCGTTGGTGGTAGGCCATTCATTGTATACGTATTGTGTCTGGTTGGATTTTTTAAATCAGCGCGCGTGATATTATTTGGCATAGCATTATTTTTTAAGGCTACGCCGTACAAAACAGTTGGATCAGTTTGTAAACGCATACGCAAATCAAGTCGATTATGAAATACAGATGAAACCAGATTTCTTTCATGGGCAGCACCCGTTTCTTTTTCAACAATACTGGCGAAAGTCACAATTTGATTTTGATTCCACATTCGCTGTGGATAATTTTGTTGAAAAAGTTTTAAATCAATTTCTAAATCAGACCATGTGGCCTGAAAACGATTAACCATTTGTGTGATAATCGTTTTAGCCGATTCAAATTTTGTAAATTTATAAGTTTCTGGAAATATATAGCCTTCTAGACTTTCGAGGTCTTTACCTATCAAGGTTTTAATAAATTCTTTGTCTCTTAATAAGGCTAATATATCTTCGCGTGCACCAAAACCATTTCTAGAAATAATTTCTGCGACATCGAAAATATTAACACCTTCAGGAAACGTTAGACTTTTCGTAACGCTTTTCCCTGAAGTAATAACAGCTAAAATTTCTTGCGGAGTCATTTTCGCTTGCAAAGCGTATTCTCCCATTTTTAGTTTTGGATTTTGACCTGTGTATTTTGCATATAGCTGAAAAAACTGAGCATTTTTAACAAGTTTTTGGACTTCTAAATTTTTAGAAACTGCGGCCATTGATTGGCCTGGCATCACATCAAATAAAACTTCAGTTGCGTCATCACTGTAACCTTGACCTAAAAACTGATAACTAAAAAACAAAACACTGGCCACGACTGTGACACTGAAGAAGATCATTACGGTTAAACTCATTTTCAATTTTTTATTCAAGTGTAACCCCAGGTAATAACTTCGTCTTATCTAATGTGGTGTAGTCTTCAAGACTAGCAACAGGAACTGTACAGTACTGAACAGCAAAATGAGCTGACGGACGATCGTTTCCAGATTTACCCATTCCGCCGAATGGTAAACGCGAACTAGCTCCGTTTGTCGTGCGATTTAAATTCAGTAAACCAACACGAGCTTTTAATAAAGCTTGCTGATAAAGATCCTTATTTTTTGTGAATAGCGCCATCACTAATCCGTAACCCGTTGAGTTCACCATTTTTAATGTTTGTTCAAAATCACTGGATCTGTATATAGCCACATTCGGCCCAAAAATTTCAGTTTTTTGATACATCGATTTTTCATCGTATTGCTTCACTAAATGAATGCTTGGCGTTACATAGTGGCCTTTGTGTTCTAATTCTAAAGCTTTACCCCGCATCATGCTTTCACAATTTTCACGATTAGCCATTTCTTGAAAACGCACGTATTTATCAACAGCCTGCGCGTTGATTAACGGCCCCATAAATGGATTTTTTGACCAATGCCCAATAGTTAATTTTTTAGCGGCTTGATAAAACTTTTCTGTAAACTGATCAGCAATTTTATCATGCAAAATAACCCGCGATGTTCCTGAACATCTTTGTCCTGTCGACATGTATGCGCCAACAAGTGTTTCATAAACTGCTTTTTCTAAATCAGCATCTTCCCAAATGACTGTGGCATTTTTGCCACCCATTTCTAATGCTAAAATTTTCCAGTATTGATTTAGTGTTTCTTGTTTTATTTTTAAACCGACCTCATATGATCCAGTGAATAACACGCCATCAACAAGTTCATGTGCCACAAGTTTGCGACCAGTTTCACCTTCACCATGAACTAAATTGAAAACTCCTGCAGGCAATTGAGCTTTTTCAATCATCTGTGCGTACAGTTGTGCTACAAACGGAGTTTGCTCAGACGGTTTATAAACTATCGTGTTCCCTGTAACCAGTGCTGGAATAATATGCCCGTTCGGTAAATGAGCCGGGAAATTAAAAGGTCCAATCACTGACATTACACCACGAGATTTATAGCGGATAAATCCGTTCACTGAAGGTAATGCATTATCAATTTTTTCTTCTTGAACCATTTTTAATGATTCATTAATTGTCACATCAATTTTTGCTGATAGGGCTTTAGCTTCAGTCGTCGCATCCCATAAAGATTTTCCTGTATCGCGTGCGATAGCTTCAGCCATTTCTTTTTCATGAATGATAAATTGTTCTTTTAAATTTAGAATATGTTTAATTCTGTCAGCTTGCGAAAGTGCTGCCCATGTTAGATAAGCTTTGCGTGCTGCATCGACGGCTGCATCGACGTGATCTAATTTGTAATGAACTGTCATCAGTTGATCAGATAAATCAGCTGGGCTAACATCTGCGAACTGACCATCAGGTTTAGCTGCTAAAATAAAATGCCCGTTAACAAAATCACCTTGAAATTGTATTTTTTTAAAATCTGCCATCTAGTTTTTCTTTCCATATTCAAAAGGAGCCACAAAGACTTCTTGCTGAATATCTAATTTTAATAGTTCTCTTGTTTTTTGGGGAACAATCAACTGGCCATCAATAATTTCGTAAGCCGACTGAATACATTTAAAATGCAGTTCGCCTAAACCAATCAACCCTTGTTTTTTAAACATGGTTTCTTTAGTGTCGGCGATTTTTATTTTTTGGCCACGTTTAATTGGCAAAATATTTTCAGTTTTACATCCATAATGTGGACCGCCATCAAAAGGGTCAACTTCATCTAAATAACTAAATCCGATACTTTCTAATAAATGCTGAGCAGGCTTTGTCGCAGTACCTACACGACCTAGAACTAATCTAGCTTTAGAATCTAATAAACTTAAATAGATATCTTCTTCAGGGAAAAGTGATTCAATAAATTCTTTATTCACTTGCGACAGTGCATCGGCTTCTTGATAGGGAAGACCCGTAAACCGGCGTCCTAAGGCCTCCCAAAATTCACTGCGGCCTTCTTCAGTCAGTGGCGGAGATAATTCACAAAGCACTCGCGTTTCAAAACGATCACGATGTAAACCCATATAGATAAATCGACCAAGTGAGATCTGTTTACCTAGTCTTTCAGGTCTACGACGGTATTCTTTATCAATCAATAGGCCGCCGATTTCAGTTGGCCCGTCATTGTCTAATTGAAAACGTAAAACTTGGTGAATAAAACCAATTCCTAAATCTTGTGAAAAATGATCCCTTTTTAATATTTTAAAATAACAATGAGGAACATCGTCGTTTCCGTGTTTTGCAATAATCAAAGAACTTCCAACAATGCATTTTTCTTCAGTGTCTTCCAAAACAAAAATATATTCTGATTTATCTTTTGGTAATTCACCAGCAAATGAGGCTTCGCTTTGTGCGATTTTTTCGGCAATAACTTTTTTATCACCAGGCAAGTTTAATAAATTAAACTGCTTCGCCAGATCGGTTAATTGAAGTAGGTCTTTTTTTTCAACTGATCGGACAATAAAACTCATACACAAAACCTTTCAATCATACTTTTATAAAACGATGTCATTTTTTCTAGATCTAACATGTCCACATGTTCATTAGCCGTATGCACGTTGCCTTCACGCAGCCCCGCGCCTAAGCAAATGCATTCAATGCCTACGCGCGAAAAAAGACTAGCTTCATTGGTTGATGCCAAACTGACACACTGGCTTTTTATTCCTAATTTTTCAAATTCACTAAGAGCAGCTTTTATCAAAACTGAATTCTCAACTGTTCTAAAAGGTCTTTTGTAATCTTGCAGTCTAAATTCTGCACCCATATCTTGGCAGGCTTTAGAAATATCGTGCATCCATTCTTCGTAATGCTCTTGGGTGACATTCGGCAGAATACGGCAGGTGCCGCCGATCATAATATGATCTTCGTAGGTTCTGACGATTCCGATCGTAATTGTTGAATGATCCGGTTGAAATTCAGCATCTTTAGTTTGGCTCATTTTAAATTGAACCGATTTCATCATTTCAAAAAGTTGATTCAATTTTCGAATCACAGGTTCTTTAAACGATGTTGTCACATCAAGTTCAACCATCGCTTGATGAGGAATCATATTAAATCGTGTCCCTGCATCAACATCAACGATGACGATGTTGTCAGGCATTTTTGAAATATATTCTAAAAGTTTAACAGCAGCACTTTCGCCTAAATGTGGTGTCGATGAATGCGCTGACTTACCTGAAAAAATCTTTGTTTGTGTAGATGTAGATTCAGATAGTGATCTTTGTTTTTTATATTCAATTTCTTCAGCCGATAAAGGAATCCTGATTTCAACAGTGGCAAAGCCTTTAGCCGAATTAATAATCTGCATATTTGATGGTTCGCCAATTAGCGCATATTTAGCATTCATCTTGTTTTTACGAATTAATTTAAGCGCGCCTTGCATTCCGGTTTCTTCACCAAAGGTTCCAACCAAAACCGGCTTTAACACATTCATTTTTTGATCTTTTAGATCTATCAGGGCTTTTAGCTTACATAAAAAATCTAATTTAACTTCAGCCGCACCTATGCCATAAATTTTTTGATTTTCGATCACTGCATCAAAAGGATTAAAATTATTTTTTTTCCATAGTGCAAAATTTCCTGGATCAACAGTATCTAAATGGGCTTGTAATAAAAATTCTTGCTGGCCAGGCTGATAACTTTCTAGTCGAATTAAAATGTTTGACTGTAAAACGCCATTTTGAATTTCATTTTGTGTTTCCACATTTAGCCCATAGGATAATGCGAGCTCAGCTAAATAACTAGTGAGCTCGACGGTGGTGCTTTGAGGAGTGCTATCGATAGAAATGACTTTTCGACAGGCACTTATAAAGTCAAAATTGAAATCAAAATCTTTCGCGTTCAAAAATTAAAGCCCTTCTAAAACTGTTTTTTCAATAATTCTAAGTGCCACATCAATATCACTATTTTCAATAATCGCTGGAACTAAAAACCGAATTCTAACTGGATCTTTACCACAGCTAAATGCAATCAGACCGTTATTAAATAGTTTTTTAATAACTATTTCGATTTGTTCTTTTTTTCCGTCAAGTGGCGTGAACGCAATCATTAAGCCCATGCCGCCAGCATCTTGCAAAAGACCCTTGCATGACGAGATATTTAATTTATTTAAGCCATCAACAAAGTGTTCATGAATTTGTTGAATGCGACCTGTTGGGCCGGTGTAACCTTCTTCAAGCATTTCTAAAATTTCAAGTCCCGCAGACATTGAACTTGTTCCACCTGAAAATGTCCCAGCGATCAAGCCTGGTTTTGGGTTGTATTCTTCTGTGTAAAGCGTAGCCCCCAATTGCACTGTTTTCGCAATAGTCACGATATCGACGTATTCACCTATGTCCATTGTTTCATAGGCAAAAAATTCGCCGGTTCTAGCAAATGTTTGAACTTCATCAGCCCAGACTGCAATTTTATTTTGTCTGCAAAATTCAAGCATCGGCACATAAAATTCACGGGGCACAGGTACAAAACCGCCCTCACCTAACATCGGTTCAAAAACAAATGTTGAAATATTTTTTTCATGCTTTGCATAGTGTTCTTTAAATATTCGCAAAGCTTTTTCAGTGCTTTGAGGATCTTTTTTGTCATGATTGGGAATTCTTAGAACTTCGTTATAGTCAGGTAAGCCCTGTTTATATGCGGCATTGTCAGTCACTTCGGCCATTAATGTTGATCGACCGGCAAAAGCATTTTTCATAGCCACGATCATTTTTGCAGGAGAATTTTTTTGACGAGAAATTTTTAAAGCATTTTCATTAGCCATTGTTCCACATGTTGAAAACCAAACATGACGTAAACGACTTTTTCGGCTAGCGATTTGAATTAATTTTTCTGATAATTTAAGATATTCATTATTCGGTTGTAAATTACCTTGCATGATAATGTCGGCGATAGCTCCGCGAACTGTGGCCTTCATCACCCGTTGGTTAGCATGACCCATGATGTGAATTCCGATACCGTTGATCAAATCCATTTTCACACTGCCGTCTTCAAGTTCAACGTAAACGCCGCTACCTGCGCCAGTGCCTATATAATTATGATAAAGTGGTCGACCGCGTAAAGTTGCAATACGGTCCATTTTGTTTTTGAAGTGTTGCGCTAATTGGGGATCTGATTTTTTAATCAGTTGTAATGATTTATTATGTATTGTGACTTCATCAACCAAATCGTTGATTAAACCTTCAATAACAGGATCTTGATTAATTTTTTTACCGACTAAAAGTTCATCGCTGTTTCCCACAGTCGTTTTAACTTTTAAAATTGCATCTTTTAGAACTGATAACATTTTCAACCTCATTGAAATTTTTTAGTTTTTTGGTGTTTAAGATAGAATACCTTGTTGCGACGAGCTATGACAAGGAAAGCACTTGTTCGTTAGACTTTGGCTCTATGCAGCCTGTACCCAATTACGAAATTGAATTTCAAAAAGCACTAACACTGCAGCAAGAAAAAAAATATGATGAGGCTATTGCCGTTTATCAGCAAATTCTCGACCAAGGGCTAGCTAAAGAACAAGCTGCTGATGTTTGTCATAATCTCAGCCTTAGTTATTTTCTTAAAAAAGACTATTTAAAAAGTTTTATTTACAATCAAAAATCGATTCATTTTAACCCCTACCAAGCTGAAGCTAAAAAATTAACTGAAGCCCTTAAAAAAGATTTTCAAGTTAAAACAATTCCCCATGAAATCTCAGTGACTGAACAAGTTCATAATTTGGGATTAAGTTATTTTCCTGTAGAATCCCTATGGGTAGCGGCTTTGATCTTTCTTATTTTAGCAGGACGAAAAACGATCTTTTTTTATTTTGGTAAAAAAAGATCTTACCTTGAAAACACGCCATCACCTGTTTTAGATTTCAAAGTTTTCATTTTTTTATTTTTATTTGTCAGTTTAGGATTACTTGCGGGGTTAAAAGCTTGGGATGAATTAACACCAAAAGCTTTTATCGCCGTAGAATCAGTAAACCTGATGACTGCCGCTGGCCCCAATCAGGCCGTGTTGACAGATTTACCAGGGGGAACTTTGGTCGAAATCCTTCGTACAGCTAAAATTAACAGCATAGACTACTATCAAATTAAATACTCAGGAGGGGTTTCTGGTTGGGTTGATAAAAACCAACTTGAACTTCTCTATTTGCCCAAAGACTAACCATTTGCGCCATTAAAAGTGTCTAATTTTTTTGACATAAAACTGAAGCTAGGTTGATATGAGCATGAGGTTTTACACTATGAAAACATTTGTTCTTTTTTTCATATTTTCGCAATTTTTTTTTGCTTGCGCTACTGTTGATCGCAACCTCAATACAGCAGAAGGTCTTTATGATTATGCCAGAGATTTCGATGAAAATGAACGCTACGAGATCGCATTAACAAAATACGCTGAAGTTAAAAACAAATTCCCCTACAGTAAATTAGCAACTGAATCTGAATTAGCTATCGCCGATGTTTATTACAAGCGTGAATCCTATGCAGAAGCTGAGGTCTCTTACCAAAACTTTAGAGACCTTCACCCAAAACATCCCCGTTCAGATTATGTTCTTTATAAAGTCGCTATGAGTTTTTACATGCAACTGCCTGAAACAAACGATCGCGATTTAACAGCTGGTAAAGATGCGATTTATCATTTTGAACAATTGGTTAAGCTCTACCCGAAATCTCAGTATGCTGTTGAATGTAAGTCAAAGCGCGATGAGATTTATAATAAGCTGGCTGAAAAAGAAATTTACATTGCTGACTTTTATTACAACCAAGAAATGTATATGGCTGCTCTTCGCCGGTATGAAACTTCAATTGCGAAATACCCTGGTTTAGGTTTTGATCCCCGTTCGCACTATGGTGCTTTTTTAAGTGCGAAAAAACTAAAAGACGATCAAAAACAAAAATATCACGCGCAATTATTAATGAAAAAATATCCGAAATCTGATGAAGCCCAAAAAGTTAAAAGCGAGGGCTTATGAGTCAGCGTTCTTACTTAGGCCAATTGCTTGACGAAGCTCGCGAAGCCTTCATCGATGGTCATTATCAAGAGGCAGAACCGTTATTAAATCAGCCGACATTATTGAATTCAAATAATCCTGAAGTTTACCAAATGCTAGCGACTATTTACTACAATCGCGGCCAATTTAACAAAGCCATTAAAACTTTTAAGAAAGCTTTAGAAATTGACCCACAATACAGTGATGCGGCTGTTGGGTTATCAATCATTTTAAATGATCTAGGTAAATACGACGAAGCGAAAAAAGTTTTTCAGCAGGCCCAAACAATTGTGGACGAGAAAAAACAAAATCAATTCGGTTTACAGCTTGAAGAACGAATTGCGACGAAACACATTGAAATTGCAGACATGTATTTACAAATGAAGCGCCAAGATCAGGCCTTAGAGCAGTACATGAAAGCTTTCCAGCTTTCGGCTAAAAAAGGTGAAATTTCTTTGCTCATCGCCCAGTGCTATGTGCAGCAAGGCCAAACAAATAAAGCCATCAAAGAGTTAAAAACAGTGATTCAAATGGATTCGAAGCTGATTTCACCGCGTCTAAAACTAGGCCTAATTCTGTATAACTCACATCTTGTTGCCGAAGCCGTGGAACAGTGGGAATATGTCTTACGATTAGATTCTAAAAACGTTGAAGCCCACCGATATTTGAAGATGGCGCAAACAACTGGGATCACAAACATAGATTTATAAGTATTTGATATATGGGGATTTTAATGAAACAGATTCGCGATGAAATGACTATTTTTCTAAAAAAAGAAGAAATCGATAAATTAATCCAAAAAGTAGCTACTCAAATTGAAAATGATTACGAAGGTCGTGAAATTATCTTCATTTGTCCGCTTCGTGGATCTATCCATTTCGCCGCAGATTTAATGCGCAAGATTTCATTACATCAACAAATTGATTTTGTTTACGTTCAATCGACTGAAAAAGGCGGAGCTATCCGCATGACAAAAGATATTTCTGTGAATATCACCGGTAAAGATGTGATCATCGTTGAAGAAGTCATCGATACAGCACGCACTTTAAGTTTCCTCAAAGACCGCTTATTAGCCTCTAAACCAGCTTCATTAAAAATTGTCACATTACTTGATAAACCAGCTCGTCGTGAATTACCGATTCGCGCAGACTACATCGGTAAAACAATTGATGACCGCTATGTGGTTGGATACGGCATGGACACTGAAGAAAAAGGCCGTAACTATTCTGAAATTTACGTCCTTAAAAATTAACATCACAGTGTTAATTTAAGCCTAAAATGAGTTCTTTTTTCTATTATTAATACTGTAGTGTTAATAATTCATGGAATATCTTGAAAAGACCGATAATTAACACTACAATGTTAATGAGGGTTTTTTATGGATGGTCAGTATTTAAATTTAGTTGATCAGCAGCAAATAGGAAAAACGATCAAAGATCGTCGAAAAGTCATGAAAATGACTCAGCAAGAATTAGCAAAATACTGCGATCTTTCTCATACTGGAATCGGAAAAATTGAAATGGGTAAAGCTGATGTAAAAATAACTACATTGCTTAAACTATGCAAAATTCTAGGTTTGGAACTAACCATTCAATTTAAGGATTAGTTTGAATGAACAAGCTTTATGTCTATTACGAAGATCACGTGGTTGGTTCAATTCAAAGAAATGAAAATTTAGAGTTCTCATTTCAGTATGATCATCTGTGGATCAAAAACCCAAACAATTTTCCTATTAGTCTTTCGATTCCTGTAAATACAAACATTTATGGACATCGTTTAACTTTATCTTATTTCGAAAATTTACTACCAGAAGGTTTTATTCGTGATTTGATTGAAAAAGATCAAAATATCAAAGGTGAATATGATTTTTTAATTCGTTTTGGCCGAGACATTGCCGGAGCTCTTCAAATTTTACCTGAAGACAAAATAAAACTTAATCTTGAAAAAAAATCATTAAAACAAATTGATTTAGATAGAGTTTATCAAGCCATAGAAGAAAAGAAATCAATGGCTGAATTTATGAATGAGACTCAAACCGGCTATTTATCTTTAGCAGGTGCACAAGATAAATTTCCTTTTATTTTAAGAAACAATCGATTTTATATCCCCGAAGACGGGTCTCCGACAACTCATATCGCTAAAGTTCCCATTTCAAGAAGTGGGATAAAAGATTCTGTTTATAACGAAATTTTTTGCATGAATCTAGCTAAGACAATTGGATTAAATGTTCCTGAATGTCTTGTTCACCAAGGAAAGTTTCCTATCTATGTCATTGAAAGATATGATCGATTCGAAAAGAAAAGATTGCATCAGCAGGATTTTTGTCAGGCGTTAGGATTCACCAGTGAATTTAAATATGAAGATCATTCGGGGCCGAACTTGAAAATGATTTATGATCTTATCGTTAATCACACATCAGCTGTGAAAAAAAACCAGGCGCTTAAGAATTTTTTGAAGTGGGTGGCTTTTAATCTAATAATTGGCAATAACGATTGTCATGCTAAAAATATATCTTTTTTAATGATAAATAATAAACTAGAACTTGCTCCGTTTTATGATTTACTTTCTACAACTGTTTACCCAAAGCTTAAAAAAACCTTTTGTTACAAAATTGGCGATACGCATGATTTCTCTAGAATGGGCAGAAAACAATTCTTACAATTCGAAAATCAACTAGGATTAAAACAAAATTCATTTTTAGATGTCTTACAAGAAACATATGAACTGACAAATAAAAATCAATCTATGGTTGCCAGTGCTATTCACGAAAAATATGGCCCTATCACTATAACTAAGAAGATAAATGATCTTATTAAAGATCGCTCTAAAAACTTAAAACTTAAAAAGATTATATACTAAACAAAGACCGCATTCACAATAAATAAAGTTAAAACACAAACGACATATAATATAACGTATTGTTTAGGAATCATGCTTGATCCTCCCGATGCTGAAAGTGATAAATCACTTCTTAAGTTGTTCTTCCCTGTAACAGAATAATATGACTAACGGCTTAGCGTCAAATGCTGGTCTAGGTTGATGCCTCTAAAAGTTTTTTGAGTAAACGAGTCAATTGCGGATTTGATGACGTTTTTTGTTTTTCATTAACTATGTCAATAATTACTTTCTGATTAAATTTCACCTTTTGATTTAAGTGCCAATCTAGAAATAAATTGCAATCTTCTATGTCTGATTCAGACATCCTTGAAAGCTTCAAATTATAATATAATTCAATATCTGGGCGGTAAAGCTGACCTTTTTTTCCTTTTTTCATTAACACGATTGAGGATTTCCAATTAGGAATTTGTCGGACAAAAAAATCAGCTGCGGGGTTTATAGCTTCGATCGGTAATTTTAACTGATCAGCTATATCCATCAAATGAAGTCTTTTTTCATTGGTCATTTCACCTATGGGACAAATATCAATATCGCTTGTTACACGGTATTCTGAATTAATCATGGCAAGTAGTGATCCACCGATGACTAACCAATCACCTTCTAGTTCATCAACGACCCGACCAATAAAATTTTGATATTGTTCACTTGTTATCACTATGCAACTTTCGATAATTGAGAAAGAACTATGCGACGTAGTTTAATAATTTTACCCGATGATTTTTGAATATCAGAATTAAGTCTTTCAATGCATTCTTGATCTAAATAAACTAAATAGCTTGGATAGTGATCGCGGTAAGCCATATAGACAGATAAACAGGCCTCGCGAATGCGTGAATCCATATCGTTAAAATAGATATCAACGACTTGAATTAAGAATTCTTGCGCCGTAAAACAATGACTAAACTTATATTTTTCATTGAAATCGACTATGGGGAAAATTTGCTTAAAATCCATATCTATAAGACTAACTGTTTCTGTGTCGAATATAAACACCCAGACCAGACCTAAGCCTACGATAAAACAAATTTAAATTCACAGTCTCATAATGAAACGTCAAACTAGTAGATGAGTAACAAATTTTGGCTTCTGTATTGCTGAATAAACCTTATAAAGGGAGAAATTCAAATGAAATCATTTTCACCTATAAAATCTTTTACACCTGTCATGTTTTTCTTGGTCATGTGTCTCACAATGATAAGTTGGGGAGCTGATAGCGATACAAAAAATTCAGACACCAAAGATAAAATTGATGGTTGTTCTCAGTTATACAAAAATGACTCTAAAGAATATAAAGACTGCGTAGAGTGCATCATTAATCCTGGCGCAGGCACATGTGGTGCAGCTTCGGATATCAAATCAGAATGTAGATCTGCATTTGATAAATATTTTGATAGTTATGATGATGTGAATAATGCGTGTAGTGCTTTAACCAACGTTAATACAAAAAAGAAAAGTAAAACTTTTGATCCTAAGAATGAATGTTCAAAAAAAATTAGAGAATGTCATGCTCAGGTTGAAAGAGCTTCATCGGCTAACGCAGAAAACCCAGCTGAACAATCTGGCGCAATGACTGATATATTAAGTGAAGTATTAAGCAAAATTGGTGATAAAACAGAAGGAGATAGCAGTTCATCATCTGGTAGTTGTATGTTGGACTATGATAACAAAAAACTTGAAGATGCAGAAAAAGAATACAAAACTGCTAAAAAAGATCTGCAAAAAGAAATTAATGATTTAAATAAAGATATCATCACCGAGAAAAAAGACATGGATAAAACTCATGCTGATATTGATAAAAAAGTAAATGAATTTAATAAAGATCATGAAAAAGAAATGCGGACTCTTGATAAAGAGATGCGCGAACGTTTAAAGGCGAATTCTGATTCACTAGTTGAATCTGGTAAAAAAGTTCGTGAATTAAGTAAAAAAATGTTAGCTACTCAAAAAGCTTTAAAACAAATCAGTTTTGAGTTTGAAAAAAGCAAACAAGATACGACTGAGCAAAAGATTGCTTTGAAGTGTAATCAAGCTATTGGTATTGCCAAAAAATGTATGATGGATAGCTACAAAAAATCTGCGTCTAGCACTGATGAACAATGTAAGAATTTTCCAAAAATTATGGGCCGTGGAACAAAGGCCACTGCAGAATTTAAAGCGTATTTACAAAATATTTCTGATGCTTGTTATGAAGAATTAAACACAGCAAAAGATCGCGCTAGTTTTAAAAATCAACAGGCTACAGAAAATGCTAATGAAGAAATGACTGAGCTGCAGGCGCAATTAAAAGACGAACAGAGTGTTCAGCAAAACGCGCAAAACGATTTACAAAAGATCGCTCAAGAATCTGAGCGTGAAAAAAATGAATTAGCTAATGCACTAGCCAAAGAACTAGAAACTTTAGCTCTGGAAAAAATTAAAGCGACTGAATCAGCTACTCAAACTGTCAATGAGCTAAACGCTAGAATTGTAAAATTAAAACAAGATTTGCAAGAACTTGAAATTCAGAAGAAAACAGGCTTGAAATCCGCCACAAAAGTAGCTGAGAGCGCTCTTGGAAAATCGAGAGGTCTCTACAAGCGGGCGCTTAGCGCCTGCGAATGTGCGGGTAAGGCATCACCTAATGCTACTAAAAAAATGTGTTCTACTTTAGAGGAAGATTTTAACCCCGAACAAATAGCTGAGAAAAAAGCAAAAACTGGACAATAGCTTTTATCACACTCATCTGATTTTCAAAAAAAAGCCATTCACCCCGAATGGCTTTTTTTATTACCCAGATGAGCCCTTTTTTGCTAAGATTATTGCATGTTAAAAAAACTATTGATCGCCTTTTTTGCGTTATTTATTTTGGGAACTTCTGGTGCATATATTGCGTACTTGTCCGTTAAAAAATCTTTGCCAGAAATTATTAAAATCGAAGATTACCAACCCCTGATGGTTTCTCAAGTTTTTGATCGTAACGGAAAAAAAATTGGTGAATTCTACCGCGAACGTCGCGTGGTGATTCCGTATAAAGAAATGCCTGAACATGTGATCAAATCTTTTTTAGCTGCCGAAGATGATCAGTTTTTTCAACATAGCGGGATTAACTTGCAGGCTCTGTTTAGGGCTTTCATTGCGAATATGCGCGCTGGAAGAAACGTACAGGGTGGATCAACGATTACTCAGCAGGTGGCTAAAACTTTATTTTTAACGAGCGAACGCACGATGACCCGTAAAATTAAAGATATTTTGCTGGCTTTGCAAATCGAGAAAAATTTAACTAAAGAAGATATTTTATATCTTTATCTGAATCAGATTTATTTTGGCCAAAGTGCTTACGGTATTGAAATGGCTGCGCAAACTTATTTTCGTAAGCCTGCAAAAAAATTAACAATCCCCGAAGCCGCTATGCTTGCGGGTTTACCAAAAGCACCGTCTGATTATTCTCCTGTAAGAAACCCCATTCGTGCCAAAGAGCGCCAAACCTATGTAATCAATCGTCTCGCTGATATTAATTATATTACTTCAAAACAAGCTGATGAATTTATTAAAGAACCCATTAAAGTGTATCTAAAAGAAGAATACGAATCTAAGGCGCCGTTTTATTTAGAAACAATTCGTCAGTTATTAGTTGATCAGTTGGGTGAAGATTTAATTTTGAATCAAGGTGCAAAAATTGTGACAGGCCTTGATATTGATAAACAAGTTGCTGCCAATGAATCGATGGTTTTAGGGTTGAAAGAACTTGATAAACGTCAAGGCTATCGCGGTCCGATTAAAATTTTAGAATCAGATAGTGATTACGAAGAATTTTTAGATAAATCTAAAAAAACAATTATCAGCGAATCAAACCCCGAAAGAACGATTCTTCCTGACGGAACATTTGAAGAAGTTGATATCGTTAACAAAGGTAAATTGATTTCCAAAAAAATAACTGGTGCAGCTAAAGCCATGCCAGATTATTTAGTTTTGGGTAAATCCTATGAAGCCATTGTAAATTCAGTTAATGATCAACTAGGTTATGTTGAAGTTTTACTTCCGGATAGTCGTGGGTTAATTGATTTTGAAGCAATGATGTGGGCCCGCAAAGTTAATATGGATGTTAAACCTGATCTTGATCAGATTAAAAAACCATCGCAAGCGTTAAAAAAAGGTGATGTAGTTTTAGTGAAAATTACATCGGATAAATATGTTGAAAAAGTTGATGTAGTTGTTAAAAACAAAAAAGTAAAAGTTAAAAAGGTGTTTCCATTAGATATTACAAAATATATCACTGTCGAACTTGATCAAGAACCCATCGTTGAAGGTTCATTACTTTCTGTTGATCAACAAAGCCAAGATGTTCTAGCCATGGTTGGTGGTTATAGCTTTACACGAAATGAATATAATCGTGCACTACAAGCTGCCCGACAAACTGGATCTTCATTTAAAGCTTTGATTTACGCAGCCGCTTTAGAAAAAGGTTATAATCCTTCAACTAAAATTATTGATGCACCATTAGTTTACAAACAGGCCGAAGTCGAAGGCGCCGAAGGCCAAGGCGATGAAAAAATTTGGAAACCAGCAAATCACGGTCGTGAATTTAGTGGTGAAATTACTATGCGTAATGCTTTGGTTAGATCATTAAATATCCCTTCGGTCAAAATTGTTGAAGATATCGGTGTTAATTTTTCGATAGAATTTGCTCAGAGATTGGGAATTTTTTCAAAATTAAATCCTGATTATACTTTAGTTTTAGGATCAAGTTCTGTAACTTTATATGAAATGACAAAAGTTTTTTCTCAGTTCGGTCGCTTAGGAAAAAGAGTTCGTCCTATGATTGTCAAAAAAGTGATTGATCGTAATGGCAAGGTTCTTTTAGAAAATTTATCTCTTGATACTAAGTTTTTAAAAGAAACTGAACCTATTGATGAAAAATTTTCTGAAATGAAAAAGCACTATGATATTTTAGATCAAAATTCAGAAAATAATGATTCACCATTTTTCTTTAATAACCCCGAACAATTAATTAGACCTGAAGTAGCTTACGTCATTACGGATATGTTACGTGGCACAGTGAATGATCCATTTGGTACAGGACAACGGGCCGCTGAATTAGCCAGAGAGGTTGCAGGTAAAACAGGAACAACAAACGGCTATGTTGATGCTTGGTTTATTGGCTACACAGCTCAAATTGCGACGGGTGTCTGGGTTGGTTTTGATAAAGAACAATCTATTGGTAAAGGCGAAGTTGGTGGCCGAGCCGCATTACCAATTTGGCTAAACTATATGAAGTTTTCGCACGAAAATTTGCCAAAAGTCTCTTTTTCAGTTCCTGACGGAGTTAAAACAGTGAAAATAGATGCTGATAGTGGTAAGTTGGCAAACTCAGCGAGCCCTCGAGTGATTGAACAATCATTCATCGATGGCACTGAGCCCTCTGCAGCGGCAAGCCGCAGCGAGGAAACAACTGACTACTTGAAGCGAGACATTGGTGAATGAAGACTATCCACATCTGGGGTATTAAACAAAATAATTTAAAAAATATTGAAGTTGAAATCCCTCTTGGAGAGCTCACAGTTATTTGCGGTCCTTCTGGTTCAGGAAAAAGTTCTTTAGCCTTTGAAACTTTATTTGCTGAAGGACAACGGCGCTTTATCGAAAGTATGTCGAATTACGCTAGACAATTTTTAAATAAAGCACCAAAGCCTGACATCGAAGGCATTAATAATATCCCGCCAGCTATTTCTATCGAACAAAAAAATACTGTTAAATCAAGTCGGTCGACTGTGGGAACAACCACAGAATTGATTGATTACTTAAGACTGCTGTTTGAAAAAATTGGAACATCATACTGCCCCGATCATTTAATTCCAGCAACAAAGCTATCGACTACACAGGCTTCAGATTTAGTTGTCGATAAATTTCTAGATCAACGCGGATACATCTTAGTCGAAATTTCTAAAGAAAATAGATTGCTTGAAGGTAAAAAATTACATTCTTTACTGCTACAAGATGGCTATTTAAGAATTACGACTTTGAAAGAAAAAAAAGCCAAAAAAAAATCAGATGCTCCGTCGTATGAAATTCAAGACATCATTGATATTAGCCAGCCTGCAAACATTAAAAAAGGTCTGCCAGCTGATACATTTTATTTAGTGATTGATCGCTTACAGTTTTCTAAAGAAGAAAAAGATCGCTTAACAGATTCAATCACACAGGCTTACAACGTCAGTCTTAAATATCTTTTTGGACTAACTAGCCGCAAAGCCTTAGTGATTACAACTGATGGTCAGCAACTAAAATTATCTGAAGAGCCCTCATGTTCAATCTGCGGTTATAACCCGCCGTCTGTGACATCTAAATTATTTTCGTTTAATTCACCAATGGGCGCCTGCCCGACTTGCAAAGGTTTTGGAAATATTTTAGAACTTGATGAAGCTAAAGTTATTCCTAATCCGTTGCTGTCGATTGCCGAAGGCGCATTAAACCCGTTTACAATGCCTTCAGCTGAATCTGATAAAAAATCACTTTTTGCTTTTTGTAAAAAAAATAAAATTGATCTTAAAAAACCATGGAAAGATCTTAGCCAAGCCCATAAGGATTTAGTCTGGAAAGGTAATAAAGATTTTTACGGGGTCGTTGGACTATTTGAATACTTAGATCAAATTAAGTATAAAATGCATGTGCGCGTTTTTATTTCTAGATACCGTTCAGGACGAAAATGCCCTGACTGCGAAGGCAGCCGGCTTAGAAAAGAAGCTCATTATGTTCTGGTGCTTGATAAATCAATAAAAGATCTTAGTCGATTAACAATTGAAGATTTAGCAACTTTTTTTGAAAAAATTAATCTGTCTAAAAATCAAATCGAAATCGCCGGTGAAGTTTTAAAACAATTGCGCGCACGCTTAAATTTCTTAATGCGTGTCGGGGTTAACTACTTAACTATTGATCGTGAAACAAAAACACTTTCTGGCGGAGAATACCAGCGACTGATGTTAGCCAATCAATTAGGTATGGGTTTATCACAAGCTTTATACGTTTTAGATGAACCCACTGTAGGGCTTCATCCACGTGATAATGATCGTTTGATTTCTATTCTGAAAGATCTCAAAGATTTAGGTAATACTTTAGTGATCGTTGAACATGATCATGACGTGATTAAAAATGCCCAGAATATTATAGAAATGGGTCCCGGGTCTGGATATCTCGGTGGAGAAGTCGTTTTTTCAGGTAAAACTGAAGATTTTTTAAAATCGACTAAATCAAATACGGCTAGTTATTTAAAATTAAAAAAAGAAAATTTTATCGAGCGCGATTTACGTCCTGTACAAATTAGTAATTATAAATACAAATTAGAACTGACTGAGTGTTCAGGCCACAATCTGAAAAACGTTGATCTTTCAATACCGCTTCATCGTTTAGTTGCCATCACCGGCGTCAGTGGATCTGGAAAATCGACTTTAATTAGTAAAACATTATACCCAGCTTTAGCCCGTGAACTGGAATTAGAATTTATTCCTGCGCAGCCTTATAAAAAAATATACGGTACTGACGCAATTAAGAATGTACTTTTGATTGACCAATCGGCTATCGGTAAATCTGCACGCAGTTCGCCAATTACATATTTAAAAGCTTTTGATGGAATCAGATCATTAATGGCGGCTACACCCGAAGCTGTTCAGCGTGGTTACACTGCGGGGACTTTCAGTTTAAATGTTGACGGTGGCCGGTGCCCAGCCTGTCGTGGTACAGGCTATGAAGAAATTGACATGCAATTTATGGATAATGTGATTATCCCGTGTGATGTTTGTGACAGTAAAAAATACCGCAGTGAAATCTTAGAAATTTATTATAACAAAAAAAATATTCATCAGATTTTATCAATGACTGTGGCCGAAGCCATGAATTTCTTTGTGGCGAATCCTCCGATCAGAAAGCCTTTATCTGTTTTAAAGGAAGTGGGACTTGATTATTTAACTTTGGGTCAGCCCGCCAATTCATTAAGCGGTGGAGAATCCCAACGGCTAAAAATTGCCAAAGAATTTTCTCAAGTTTCACAGAAATCGACCTTATACATTTTAGATGAGCCCACAACGGGCCTGCATTTTAAAGAAGTTGAGTTATTAATGAAGGTTCTACACAAGCTGATTGAAGCTGGCGGATCAGTGATCGTTGTAGAACACAACCTTGATGTTATCCGCAGCGCTGATTATATTATTGATATGGGGCCTGATGCAGGTAAAAATGGTGGTCAGATCGTGGCTGAAGGTACTCCAAAAGACATTATGGCCAGCAAAAAAAGTTTAACTGGACAATACCTTAACCGCTATCTCAAAAAATAATTAGCAGGGCAATCATGAATAATGACTTAAAATTTGTGTGGACGAAGTTAACTCAGTATAAAAAATATCTTATTATCATCGGATTTTCAGGCTTAATCTATTCAGCATCTAAGGCTTTAATAGCCCACTTTGTTAAACAATTAATGGACACTGCCACCGTACCTGAAAACATGAAAACGTTAGCTTTTGTCGGCATCGGTATCGCGTTTATGATTTCAATATCTAGATATTTTCATATTTTTTTAATGAATATGGTCAGCGAAAAAGTAACCCAAGATGTCAGACAAGATCTACAAGATAAGTTTCTAAAATTAAATCTTAAATTTCATAATAATTATGCTTCAGGATCTGGTGGCTTATTAAGTCGTACGTTTAATGATGTTCGTATTTTACAAGACGGTTTGAGATTGTTCGCTGATGTCTTCACAGCGCCATTGATGTTTATAGCTGTTTTATTCAATTTATTTTATTTCGACACTAAGCTAGCTTTTGCAATTTTATTAATTACACCTTTAATTTTATTTGTTTTAAAACAACTGTCTAAATCAATTAAAAAATATTCTGTGAATGGTATTGAACAGCTTGAAAGATTAACTTCAACAATCAAAGAATCCTTAGACGGTGTTCGCACGATTCAGGCTTTTAATTTAGAACGATTTTTTAAAAATAAATTAAAAAACCAAGGTGATGAATTTATTAGTATTCGCAAAAAAGTTCATAAACGTGTAGAAATGATTGGCCCCGTCAATGAATTCGTGGCTACTGTTATTTTGGTCGCCATTTTTTATTATTTTTCTTTAAGCATTTCTAAAGGTGAATCTACTTACGGAATCTTAATGGCTTATTTAACAACGATTATGCAAGCTAATGAGCCTATCAAGAAGTTTCAAGAAGCCATCGTGCGCATTCAAGAAAGTCGTGTCTGTGCCGACCGTATTCAAAGAATGCTAACTGAAGACAGCGAAATACAAGACAGCCCTGATGCAGTGGCCTTTCCTAAAACATGGGATTCAATCACTTATAAAGACGTTTCTTTTTCATATAATAATGAAACCTTTATTAAAAACTTCAATCTGACCATCAAAAAAGGTCAGACGATTGCTTTAGTAGGTGAAAGTGGCAGTGGTAAAACAACGATCGCTAATTTACTGGCCCGTTTTTATGATCTTTCTACTGGGCAAATTAATGTAGGTTCTGTGCCTCTTCAACAAATCAGGCTGCATGATCTTAGAAAAAATATTGGACTTGTTTCGCAGGATGTTTTTTTATTTTCTGATACATTATCAGCGAATATTTCAGCAGGACTTACAAAAACAACAAATGATCAGATTATCTCTACATCAAAAGCTGCTCACGCTTACACTTTCATTCAAAAGATGGAGCATCAGTTTGACACAGCTGTTGGTGAACGTGGCAACAACTTATCTGGCGGAGAAAAGCAAAGAATCGCTATTGCCAGAGCTCTCTATAAAGATGCGCCGATTCTGATTCTAGATGAAGCCACCAGTGCCTTGGATTCTGTCAGTGAACAACTTGTACAGTCTGGGCTTGATGAGTTAATGAAGGGCCGCACAACAGTTGTCATTGCCCACCGACTATCGACGATACAAAAAGCTGATACAATCCTAGTTATGAAAAATGGATCAGTTGTTGAACAGGGTCGGCACGCTGAATTGATCCAAAAAAACAGCGAATATGCCAAACTCTACCACACACAAAACTTAAGTTAGATCTAACCTGATCAAATGGTTTCTCATTCGAGGATTTCTATCAGACCTAGACCAAAGTCTTAGGACCAGTGTCAAATTTATGCTCAAAAAATATTAAAGCCCTTAAGTCTGTCTACAAAGTTGACGATAAAGTTTTGTACATAAAAGACTAAAAGAGGTGTCACATGATTAATTGGAATGATTTCGAACACATTCATGTTATTAAAAAACTTAAACACGTTCTACAAGCTTGGTGGAATGTTGACATTATTTTTACTGATGAACGCGGTCAACTTAAAGGCCTTGATGAAAAAGTTCTTTTCGCTAATCCGGCAGTTAACTATTTATTAAATAAAGAAGTGACTCAGTCGAACTTAGGCGATTTAGTTTCAAAAACAATTCATGACCTACGCCAATCAAATAACCCATATACATTTAAAAAATGGGATGCGGCAGGTTTTGATGTGTGTATCTTCCCGATTATTATTGAAAATGATTTTGTGGGTACAGTTATCGCAATGGGTTTTTTCAAAGAAGAAAACACAGCCCACCGTATAGCTGAAATCAGAGAACGCTTAGCGGCTTATGGCTGCAGTGCTGAACTGATTGAAAAATCATTAGGTAAGTTCAAATACCTTGATGAAGCGAACAGACAGCATTTTACTGAACTGGTTGAATTAGTCGCGCAAGAAGTTGTGACTTTACATGTTGAAATTGCAAGTCGTGAAACTAAAATTAGTGAACTTAATAAAGAACTAGGCAATCGTTTTAAATATGACAACATGATTGGTAAATCTAAACCAATGCAGTCATTGTATGCCCTACTTGATAAAATTAAATTCGCTGATTCGACAGTGATGGTCCAAGGGGAAAATGGTACAGGTAAAGAATTGATTGCAAAATCAATCCATTACAATTCACATCGTAAAGATAAAAACTTTGTGATTCAGAACTGTTCTGCATTTAATGATAACTTACTTGAATCAGAATTGTTCGGTCACGTTAAAGGGTCTTTCACAGGCGCTTTAAAGGACAAAAAAGGTTTATTTGAAATTGCTGACAAAGGAACTTTTTTCCTGGATGAGATCGGTGATACATCACCGCAAATGCAGGTTAAATTACTTCGTGTATTGCAAGAAGGAACTTTTACACCGGTTGGTTCTACTGAAATGCGCAAAGTTGATGTACGAATCGTTGCCGCTACAAATAGAAATTTACGTGAAATGGTCGAGCACGGTACATTCCGTGAAGATTTGTATTATCGTTTAAACGTTATTAATATTCGTGTTCCGCCTTTACGTGAAAGAAAAGAAGACATTCCTGTACTGGTTGATTTCTTTTTGAATAAAATTGCTGAACAATCTGCTAAACCTAAAAAACAATTAATGGGTCGTGCGATTGAAAAATTATATGATTATGCTTGGCCAGGTAATGTTCGTGAATTACAAAATGAAATCGAACGTCTTTGTGTTTTAGCTGGTGATGAAAATAAAGTTGGTCATGAAATTTTGTCTCCTAAAATTTTAGAATTAGGCGAAAAAGCGAAAACACAAGGTTCAAGATTACATGGTAAATTAAAAGATGCTCTTGAAGACCTTGAACGCGAAATGATCAAAGAGGGCCTGCGCCGCACGGGTTGGAATAAGTCTAAATTGGCTAAAGAATTAGGAATCAGTCGTGCTGGTTTAATCATGAAGGTTGAAAAATACGGACTTGATAAACGTAAGCTTGCAAGAGCTTAGTGGCCAGCTAACTATTCGACAGTCTTGAAAAAATTTTCAAAATAACAGATTTTAAAAAACCTCAAATAAACCTATTTGAGGTTTTTTTCGTTAAGTCTGTTGACATATCCTTTTTATAATTCGTTATTATCTAGTGATTTCAACATCTTATAGCATCATTTTTAATGGTCATTTCGGCCCTGCATTTGGGTCTAAAAACGACATTCTTCGGCACAAGTATTGTATTAATTCCTAGTAGGGATCAAGCAGGCTGCACAGTTTAACTGTCAGTCAGAAGTCATGGGGAACGTATGAAAAGTGTTACGGAAAATGTTGTTTGGGAAAAAACTGAAGCTTTAATTCAGGAAAAATACGGCAAACAAATTAAATTCAGATCTCTGAATTTATTCAATGCTCAGACATCACCTTATTCAAAGGGTGATGATTTGATTATTCCGCTGAACACAAAGTCAGTTCATTTAGGTGAAGTCATTATTGATCGTGGATCATTATTATCGCCAGATCAAAAAAATGAAGTCACTGATCTAGTTCATTTCTTAGTAGAGCCTCATGTGTACAATACTCATCTTAAATTTAAACAGATGAATACTTCTATTGTGCCTGAATCAGATTCCTATGAAAACTTATCGATTCCTTTTTTAAAAATTATTACTAATGAAGAAGAATCTGAAAAGCCGAAATTGGTTTCTCATATTATTCATTTAAGATCAGTATCTATGTTGCAAAGAAAAAATGTGGCTTTAAAAATTCATGATATCGCAGAGAATAATCTATTTGTAGATTTGACTGAGATTTCATCACAGCTAACTACAGCTAGTGATTTTAAACCGTTCTCTGACACAACAATTTTTGTAAATGATATTAAATCTTTAAATCGTCGTGAATTGCAGTTGTTGGCTGATGGCGTAAAATCAAACTCATCTAAAGTCCTTTTTATTGTGGGTTCGCAGCTGCAAGAAAGTGAATTAGCAGAGCTAGAACTTGATGAAAGTTTGAAAAACGATCTATTAGCAATTCTATTTGATATCGACCGCGTACCTCTGAAGCAGCAGACGAATACTGATGTTCTAGAATTGTTGTTTTTCAATCTTGAATAACAATTAATTACATGACACCATAATGTCATGTCGGTTGCTTTAGATAATAAAACTCATGCTTTTTTAGATCAGTACTTTAAAAATGATCAAATTAAGATTCATCAACTTGCTGGTGATGCTTCGGCCAGAAAGTATTACCGCATTATTCATAATCAAGACACTTATGTTCTCATGTCGTGGCTGCCTTTTGATGCAGAAAAATATCCGTTTATTGATGTTCTACGACATTTTGAGCTAGCTAATGTGCATGTACCTAAGATTAAAAAAATTGGCGCTGAACAAGGATTAATTCTTCTTGAAGATCTTGGTGATTTAACTTTAGAAAGAAAATTCTGGGAATCATCACAACAAGAACTGTCATGGCATTTCTATAAAAAATCATTAGACGAAATTATAAAAATCCATACTCAGGCCACACAACTTAAGCAAAAGACAATTGCTAAAGATATCATGTTTGATACGGCAAAGTTTATGTGGGAAATGAATTATGCAAAAGAGCATCTGATCCAAGGTGTATTAAAATTTGATTTAAAATCAAAAACACTAAAAGAATTGTCAACCCAGTTGGATAAAGCCCTATTAGATATTTGTGAAAAACTTCATTCAGAACCCAAAGTTATTTGCCATCGTGATTATCATTCAAGAAACTTAATGATCAAATTAGATAATATTTATGTCATTGATTTTCAAGATGCCAGGCTTGGACCGATTCAATATGATTTAGTTAGTTTAATTAAAGATTCTTATGTTGATATTAATGATCAGTATGCCGAAAAAATGATTAATTACTATTTAGATAATACTGATTTTCTAAGATTACATAATAAAACTAAAGATCAGTTTTATTATATTTATGAAATTCAATCAATTCAAAGATGCTTTAAAGCTTGTGGTAGTTTTTCTAGTTTTATGAACACACGCGAAGATCGCAGATACCTAAAATATTTAGCACCAACGCTTAAAAAAGTCATGCGTTCGCTGACGCACTTCCCTGAATACAAGCCATTACTTAATGTGCTTATTGATTCTGCTGCATTTGAAAAAAACTATGAGCAGCTCTAATCAAGCCCAAGCTTTTATTTTTGCAGCAGGCTTAGGAACACGACTAAGACCCATGACTGAAAAACATCCAAAACCCACTATTCCGTTATTTAGCGTGCCGATGGGTTATTATATTCTTCCTTATTTTGATCAAGTTCAAATCACAAAATATATTGCGAACACATTTCACCTGCCCGATCAAATTCATCAGCTGTATATAAATACAAATAAAGAATTTTTATTTTCTGATGAAAAAGATTTTATTAAAGGTAGCGCTGGTGGTTTAAAACAAGCTGAAAAAATGATTTTACAAAATATCCCAATTATTGTTGCTAATTCAGATGAAATATTTTTTACTGAAGAATTTAACTTCTTGGATAAAGCCTTAAAGCAGCATATAGAAAAAAAATCGCTAGCGACATTAATAGTTATTGAACACCCTGAAGCAGGTCGAAAATTCGGCGGTATTTGGTGCAAAGAAAAAAAAGTAAGTCATATTGGTAAAGATCCTGCGCAAAAAGATCTAAAGCCGTGGCATTATATTGGTTTACAAATTTTATCATCTGAAGTTTTAAAATTGATTGAGCCTCATAAAGAATTAAATATTTTTTATGATGTACTAATTCACCATCTGGATCAAAAAGATATTTCAATTTATCCGATTACTGCAGATTGGTACGAAACAGGAAATTATACTGATTATCAATTAGCTAAAACTGAAATTTCTAAAAAATCAGACCAAGTCATATACAAAAATCATTTTGATTTATTAAAAAAATATCCAAAATCAGACCTGAGTGATCTGGCCTAGTATAACCTGTTTTTTTGCGGATGTGGCAGCAATCACATTAGCAGGGATTTTCCAGATACAGCACGCTGCTAACAGGGCAAATGCGGCCCCTTCGATGCTTTGGTTTGACCAATCATAGTCATCTACTGTAGAAATTTTAATGCTTTCTAGTTCGGCTTCGATTCTGCGGATTAAATATTTATTTTTTGCTCCGCCACCGCAGAAAATAATTTCTTTAGGTTGTGGATTACAAAACTGTAAATAAGCTTTTGTAATTGATTGAACTGTCAGTTCAGTTAATGTGGCAAGTCGGTCTTCCAGTGTTAGCACTTCAAGTTGTGATTTATATTGATTGTAAAATACTATCCCAAACTGTTCACGGCCACAGCTTTTTGGCGGAACTTGTTTAAAATATTTATGCTGTAACATTTCTGCTAATAATGAAACATTAACTTTTCCACGTGAAGCTAATTCACCTTCTTTATCATAACTTAATTTACTGTTTGATGAATTGCGCATTTCTTCATCCATCAACATATTGGCAGGGCCTGTATCAAAAGCTAATTTCAATTTCTTATTAGTAATTAAACTTAAATTACTGATGCCGCCTAAATTATGTAAGCTGACCGTTTTTTTATTCTGGCCAAAAATTATTTGATGAAAAAATGGAGCTAGTGGCGCACCTTCGCCGCCAGCGGCAATATCAGCAGATCTGAAATTTGAAACAACGGTCTTTTTTGATTTTACAGCTAAATAACTAGGTTCACCAATTTGCAGCGTAGCTGTTTTTCCTTGGTGAAACACTGTTTGACCGTGAAGACCGATCAAATCTATTTTCTTCAGTTGTGTTGGCAATTCAGAAAAGCAATCTGCGTAAAATCGGCCCAGTTCGTGATTCAGCAATGCCAATTCAGAAACAATCATTTCGTTTTGCGCGGCCCGTAATAATTTTTTTCGTAAAATAATAGGAAAAGAAAATGAATGCTGGCCCATATATTTACAATGTAAGTTTTTTTTATGAATTTTAACTTTAACAAAATCAACACCGTCTAGACTGGTGCCGCTCATGATACCTAAAACTTTTAATTCTGCCATAAAATAATTATGGCAGAATTAAAAAACGATTCAATTTAATTTTTAGATTACGGACTTATGAGGGTGTCTTGGTCGCCAATTCTTTTATATCTGCGATTCATCATTAAGAAAATATCATCATTAGCCACACCAATTAATTCCCCATTGAATTCTTTAGCTAGGCCTTCTGACGACGGCTTTCTGTTTTTTTCATCATCATCAAGACCTTTTAGTTTATCATTATACAGCTTCCCTGAATCAATGCCTGCGTTGATATCAACTATTTTTGTACCACCACCACTGTCACCAGATCCGCCGCCGGCGTAGTTCATACTCTTAAGTTGGCCTTTTGCATCCAAACCGGCTTTAGCTAAAACTCCATCTTTTGCATTCATAGAATCTAATAATGCAGTTGCTTGTGCAGCAGTTAGACCTTTAGCCATCAATGATTTTACATCTTTAAAATCAGATAAACTAAAAACTTTGCCGTCTAAAGTTTTAATTGAGCCATCTGGTAAAACTTCGGCAAATTTATTCAGTTCAGGGCTAATCAGCGACGAAACTCCACCAGTATTTAGTTTTCCGTTCAGACCTGCTATGTCGCTTCCGACACCTGGGCAATCAACCACATTAATTGAAGTGCAACCTTCAGGTCGTGTGTATTTTGTTGTTGTTGCTGTTGGGGGCGGCCCACAACTTTTTTGTGTTGATGACAGCTGATTATACGCCGTACAAGCTTGGTAAGCTGATGCTTCATGTTCATCAGATTGTTTGTTCGACTGCCCATTCAGCAATGTGTACGCTGCACCTAACGCTTGAAACGCAGAGGCTGCAGGGCAACAACCTTGAGGACACGACCCTTTACACATCGCTGCCTTGGCATAATTAAATGCTGCTAAACCTGACAAAGCTTTCGAAGCCGCATCATACAACGACATACCATCTTCATTTTTTTTCTGAATTTCATCTAGGCCGCCAGTTGCAGTGCTATCATCCATGTTCGAATATAAATCTTGATCAGATTTAGTCGCCACGCTGCCTTTAGTTAGATTTGTTGCATTAGTGTAAATACTATTTTTATAATTATAATCTGCTTGCAAGTTTGCATTAGTTTGCTGACAAGAAAAATAAGCAGTATTTGCAAAACCCATCGTACCAGTAGCGCTTCCACAATCTTTTAATGTCGGTGCAGTTGGGGCTATAAGTCCAGCACTGTTACCTTCATTAATTGAAGCGGCTTGTGCTGCACCCTGAACGGCTGTACTTCTGCTCGCTGAAATTTGATTATTTCTAGCAACACAGGCAGGATCTTGAATTTGTTTTGTTTCATATTTTTGGTTTAATGGATTATACACACTTTGTGAAATCATTTTACAGGTTTCATACTGTAAACTTGATTCATTGAGAACATTTTGTTGAGCCCCATCTAAATAACTTGTCTGCGCAAATACAAATTGAGACAGGAAAAAACCGACAGCGCTTATTAATAATTGGCCCTTAAAATGAATATTCTTTTTCATACTTCCCCCAAAAAAATCTATGGCGCAGAAATCAAACTGCCGCGTGCTTCTGTGTATCTTTCTTTAATTTTATCAAAATTTGATTTACCTGATGCAGTAGAAATTTCTGCACGCACTTGATCCGATGCAATTTTTCTTTTGATCGCTTGCAGCTGAACATCTTTTTGTTCTTTGGATAAAGATTTTCCACCTTTATCATTACCTTTTAATCCAAATAAATTTCCAAAACCTTTTGCTAAAGATGAAAAACCCATAGAAAATTTTGATTTTTCTTCTTCACCAGCAACACCTGCTGGTTTTGATGCCCCCGCAACACCGCTACCACCAGCTGAGCCGCCAGAACCTGTAGCTTCAGCAGTGCCGAATGGTGATGTAGGACTTAATCCATTGTCTGTTTTTGCTGCAATATCACTTGGTATATCACCAAACTGAATATCTGAATCAGATATTTTTGGTGCAGCTACGGAAGAAAAACCAGAAACATTACCGACACCTTTTTGTAATCCTGCAAAACCAGAAACATTTGATCCGCCAAGGCTACCCAAACAACCCGCACCACTTGGATCAGCAGCACAACGACAAGTTATGCTTGATGAATTCCCCGGCTGAGCACAAAACTGCGCCGTTGTTGCCAGTGATCCACTGCCTGAACCATCACCCGACGATAGTTGCTTTTCACATTTTTTTGAATCCATCGCTGCCGATAATAGTGCTGCTGCTTGTGCACCCATTGTTAGGATGTCTGCGCCGTTTTTTTTACATTGAGCTATTGGTACCGCAATTTTTTCTGGCTCAGGTTGAATTATCCCAGCTAAATTAGTTCTTTCAGCTTGAACAGTTGTAACATACTGTTTGATCTCTGGATAATTACTTGCTTCAACTTGACTGTTATAATGGTCTAAACACAGTTCTAAAAAATTACTCGCATTATTTATTTCAGTTAAGTTCTTTTTTGCATCTGCACAACTGAAATCGCATCTAAATTTATAGCCTGAGCAAATAGCCTGAGCAGCTAACATTCCTCCGTTAGCAATACTGCTTACATTACCCATTACACCACAAGACTCAGAAGCTGCAGTTGCTTTTGATAAAACAGCAGTACCCGCACTAATCATTTTTTGAACATCTAATGCTTTCGGACTTCTCACTGTATTACAAAAATTATCTGCAGATATTGCATTCGAATTACAATCGCTTTTGTATCTCGAATATTTATTTGCAACTTCTGACAAGCTTTTAACTTCACTTGAACAAAATGGTCCACTGTTTGCCATTTTATCTACTGATGCTTTAATTTTTTGGCCAATTTGTGAAACTTCGCTATCTGAATTCTGAGTTTGAGTTGCAGCTGTAGCATCTTTCGATTCTAAATTTTCGGGATTAGCTACCTCTTCAGCTTTAGGTTTAACTCCAGCTGGTGCCCGATCAACTTCAGGTTTTGTTTTCTCTAAGCTTTGATTCGCTAGGTTTTTACTTTCTGCAGGCGTAGGCACAGACTTAGAATTTTGGTAATTAGGAGCAATTTGCTGTTCGCTTGAATCAACTGGTGCAGCACTTTGATTTGCAGCACTTGAAATAGCAGTAGGCTGTGGAACATTCAATTTTAAATGTGATGAGTAAGGATCAGAATTATTTACACTTCCGTGATTACTACTTGGAGCTGCTGATGAAGAATCTGCTACTTGCTGGTTAGTTTTGTCAATTGCTTCGTTAACGGATTTGCCAATATTAGCACTACCCCATTTAAAATCACCAACGCCTTTAATTAATTCATTACCACTTGCTTTTCCAGAGTTAAGAATTTCTTTCCCTGCGGGCGTGGCCGCCAAAACAGGAGCCATTTGTTTTGCAACGTTTAACAAATCTCCACTGCCACCGCCACCACTGCCACCACCATTGTCAGATTTACCTGGTGATGAAGATGATCCAGAACTTTTTGCAACTTGTGCTTGGGTAGCTTGCGGTTGTGCAGCTTTTGATTCGGCAACTGTTATAGTCTGACATTTTGAACCAACAGCTTTATTGAATTCTGCTTTTGCTGTTGCAGCTGGTATTACATCACTGCCGTAAGTATAAAATCCAACGCCATCGACAGTCAGAAGTTTTTGAACCATTCTGCGACCGATTAATTCATTCATAATTTTATTGCGATCAGTGTCAGAAAGTTTTTGATAACAAGCTTTAAATTCGCGGCTGCAACCAGTTTGACATTGATCATTGAAAAATTTAGTTTTGAGTTCTTGATCTGAACTAGCTGACGCTTCAGCAATGAATATGAAAAAATTAGATAGAAAATATAGGATAACGAACAGAAAATGATTTGAAGTCACAAGTCCCCCTATGCCTATAGCTTATCGGTCTTTAGTCTAGAAACTTAAATAACGGGGGTTTACGTATCAGAATGAGTCATCAAATTAATACATCGAATTAATTTTTTAATAATTTTATATTTTTCGATAAAGTATCAAATATCGAATCACTTATGATTTGAGGAAAATTTTGAGGTATCTTTTTACTTACCTGCCGAATAACTATATCAACAAGATCAATCAATTCTTGCATGACTTTCTCTATTTCTTGATCGGAAAAGTGACAAATCTTTGCAGTTTGCTGCCAATGTCTTCTATGAATTTCTGAAATTTTATAGCGACGCTTATCGCCTATACACATAGACATTTTTAAATCTTGATATTGGATCTTTTGATTTTTAACTAAAGGTGCCGCTGAAATAATATCATAAAACGGAGTCAACTGATAGCCCTCTGGTGAATGAAACAAACTAAAATTTTTACCATGCCCGTCTATTGCCGCTATGGCCCAATATAAAATTTGAGCTTTCATAAAATTTTTACGATCTTGGTCACGACTTTTTGATGTGTCTAAAATTGTCATTATAGTTTTAAGACTTGGCCCACCATCGATTTCATACTTATGGTCAGATGAAATCGACAATGCTTGGCAAAAATCTTCTTGAGGTAGCCGAATTAAAAAATCATCTCTCCACAAACGGTCAAATCTTTCGATAACTAAAATTTTATACGAATCTATTTCAAGTATTTCTGTTTTCGCGACTGGCAATCCAAAGGCTTGCACTATTTGTGCACAAAGCCATTCATTTTCGACGGAATTCATCAAAGACACTGATGCTTTTTCTGAATTCATAGCAGGCTTAAAAATATGTGTAGTTGGTGTAGAATTTGTCGGTCTTAGCCATTGATTTTTATATCTCAAGAAAGCGGTTTTTTCCTGCATACCAGCTAATGATAATCGAAAGTCTTTTGTTGATACTAAACCTAATGGATAAAATTCTAAATTTTTGATTGTCTTTAAAATTTCAGCATCAGATACCAATTCACCTTCCGGCTGTTGTAAAGTCGGCCAAGCTTTATCTTCAGAAACAAACTGCATGGCGCCAACACAATCTTTACCAATACGAGCTAAAAGATCAAAAACTTCAGAACTATTTGCATGAGTCAGCTGTGCAATTTTTTTTCTAACGCTGACATTATCTGGTAATAAATTATCAAAATAATTAAAAACGACTGAACCCGTGTATGGCTCTTCTTTCAGATTAAAAGGTAAAGAAAATGAAAAAACTTTCGGGTTTAGCAACCAGCTTTCTGAATAAGTGAAAACTAATTGATTTTTTTTATTCTGAATCAATTCACCAATATGAATGTGGTTCATAAAAACATTTAATTTTTGCTGCATTAGAACAACCCTTTGTACGGATCATCGCTATGCACACGTTGTGAAATTTTGATTTCATAATCAAAGACTGCTAAAATGGCGAATAGTGTTTTCAACGTGGGTACTTTGTCTTTTTTTTCTAGATCAGAAATCGTCCCTTGGCGTCCACCGATTTTTTTTGCCAATTCTGTTTGCGTCCATCCTTTTTGTTTTCTTAACCGCTCTACTGTAGGACCCACTTCTTGAATACTTCGTAAAAATAAGGGTATTGCCTGAGTTTTTTTCTTCACAATTTTTTTCTTCATATACGCTCCAACGTATATAGTTTATCTTATACGCTATAGCGTGTAAATATGTATTTATACGCTATAGCGTCTTTAGTCGGTCTTTTTAAGAAAGTCATTGTAAGAAGTAAGCTATCGACACATGAGCTATAGTAGATTTATCAATGCCGATGACATTGGTTTGAATGACTTTTTAGTTTCTATAGCTAGCCAATAGTGCCACTAAAATTTTAAGAAATTTTCGTCAACGGGGTTTCTGATTTCTGAGCTTCCGGTGCCGGGGCCGCCTAAATCTTTATGTTTAGTTTTTTGACGAACTAAATCAGAAGAAATAAGTTTCACTGAATACCCTGTGCGACCACCAGTCACACAATTACCTGGAACATCTGGCTGGCTTTTGTCATCTTCTTGCAATGTCGAATATATTTTTTCGTTACCCGTGCCATTGCCTTTGCGTTCGTCATTACAACTTCCGAAGTGCATAGTGTATGGCTTTGTATCATATGAAGGTTCAGGAAATTCTTTATATTTACGGGGATCGTTGTATGTCCAGCCAGTTAGAGTCGCAGCTGGATTGCGGGGGATGAATGTGAAGAACATATCTTTTACTGAATCTAAATTTTTAATTCGTATTTTAGATATATCATCGCTACTGGCAGCAAATAATTCCGCAACAACTTGTAGCTGACGACTGACATTGAATTCACGTGTGATCTGTGCAATTTTATCATTAACTGTAGAACCAAAATCATAGGGGAAAGCTAGCTTGCTAGCGTCTTCACCCGCTTTGTTGGCCATCTCACGAAATCCACTTTTGAATTGCCCAGAACCATCTTCAACTAAAATATCTTTACCATAGGCTTGATAAAAATTTGGTTCAATCGAATAGTATGAAACATCAAACTGATTTGGTGCAACAACTGAGACTTCAATATCTCGTGTATAAGTATTTTTTGCGGTGCTACCATTAGCATCAATATCAATCGCCAATGGATCGTAATCACTATCATTAGGAGTCTTTGTCAAATGGCTCCACTCTGACATGCTCGGCCAGCTATTTGGTTTCAATTTTATACTTTGATTTTGATCTTCTATTTTTGTGTCCGCTGATATTTTTGTATTCTGTCCTGGACTGCCATTAGGAATAACTTTGGCATTCAGCATTCCCTGATAAATTCCTAAATATTTATGATTGCGTAAACCTAGCTTGTCATCGATATACAATGAAAAGTTTGGAGTCACTTTAATTGAATCTTTCAATTTATTAACTAACTCTGAAGAAAAACCCGCTTCTTGTGTTGTACGCGCTGGTAGGTTGTAATCTGTGCGACCTTGTTCCCAATCACCTGCGCTACTTTTATCACTCCCTTGCGACCATGTTTTATAATACCAAGGGCCCAGAGTACCGCCGAATGGCTTAGCAAATGAAATTGCATTTAATTTAATTTTTGATAAAGGCAAGAATGGAATTCTTGGTTCACTTGTTGCTTTCACGCCGTAATAAACATTGTACCAAGGGTTTTTTTCAAAACCTAAAGTATTAATTTCTGCTGAGTTTTTTGCAAACAGATCTTTCATTTGTCCTGATATCTCTTTATACTGCATATCGAATTTTTTCCAAACCGCTGCCTGTGTATTAAATGCACCTGTAGCATCATCACCAAAATTTTTAATATCAATCTGTGGATTACAATTATTTCCACTACCTGAACCGCATTGGCATTGTAGTAAAAAAAAGTTTAAATATTGAAAAGTAATTTCCGAAATTAATTCTTTTTCTTTATTCTTAGCACCATTATACGTCGTTATAGATGTGGGTGTTAAAGATGACTTATTTGCTTCTGTTAGATTATTTTTTAATGTATTTTCAACGCCAGTTAGTACTTTTTTTCCATCTAAATCTAAAATTTCATTTTCAGGTTGAGTTAAGTTGTTATTCAAAACTTTAATTATTCTTTTTCGATTATCAGTATCAAAATAATAATTAGAATAAAATAGTCCCATTGACGCCAAGCTTACTGGTCCCAAAGTCTCACATCTACCCTGAAGATTAGCATTCGTTTTCGAAATGGCTGCATTTACGGCTTTGCCAATATTTGCATTTCCCCAAGAAAAGCCACCGACGCCGGATAAACTTTTAATACTGGTAGATGCATTGTTCATATGATTGCAATTGATTTTACAAAACGTTTCACCATCACCTGCGTTAGCAAACCAATCTTGAAATCCATTATGACCCATACATAAAAACGGTGTGTCCGTAAAATTCATTTGATCAGCGCCACCACCGACGCATTTCAAAGAACCCGAATTACTATTAAACTCTAAGTGGCTCTTATATTTTTCCCATGCAATCGGAAGAGCGGGTGCTATTGTGGGGTTAATGTTTGTCCCTCCAACTAGCCTTGGTTCCCGCTCCACCCCAAACGTCCCCAACACCCTGTATCGCCAAGTAAATAATTTCCAGGCTTGGCGGATTTGAAAATTTACATGGGCCATCACATTTAAAATTTCAGCTTGCTTCATCGCGCCATAATAGGCGGCAAGATCTGTTGATTGTTGTAAATTAATTTTGTGATGAACAAGAAGTCCGACATTGATCAACATTGCGAAAAAAACAAAAACCACTTGAAAAATAAGGGCCACGAAAACAGCGACCTGCCCTTTTTGATTTCTGCGAGATAAAATAAATTGTGGTTTTTTTTCTGATTTCATTCCAACATTTATGTTATCACGTGCACATGTGAAATCACCAGACCAACGACGCGTTTTGACCCAATTAGGACTACTAAATGGGTCGCTTTTTGACCCGTTTAAATTTTATATCTGGCTATAAACCCTTCGACTGCATAATAAGGCCAGTTTTTGACCTGAAGGTACGAGTTTTCTGCTAGTTTGACTTTATCATCATGAAAATATTCATTTGAAAACTTAGTAGCTAAATCGATATTCTTTTCTTGAGCGAAAACTTGTAACGATTTCAATCGATTGCCTTTTGCAGCTTTAACTTCGATAGGTAGAATTTTTTTATCATGGCTCCAGATAAAATCAATTTCGGCTTTATCTTTATCTTTGTCTTTTAGCCAAAAATAATTTTCAGGCTGATTATTTTGATTATATGCGTAAGCCAAGTGCTGTGAAATAAATTGTTCTGCTAAAAAGCCTTTTGTTTCAAAAGATGAATCGAAAAGATCATTGAAATCATCCCAACTGATTTTATGAATTGAATTCAACAGACCAATATCAAGAAAATAAAATTTTAGCACAGAATGATCGATTGTCGAAGCCACTGGCAGCTGTGTCGCATTGACATGATAACAGGGCACCAGAATGTGTGCCAATCTTAGCATTTCAATATATTTTTTAATTTCAGCCGATTTCATTTCACGTTCAATATGCTGATAAATTATTTTTTTTCCTAAATGAAATGGAATTTTTTGAAAAATTTGTGTTAATTTTTCTAAGTGAGTTCTTTTTTCGTATTTCGGAAAATCAAGAGTATAAGACATTAAAATGTCATTTTGAATTTTTCTGACTTCGGTAAACGATTTTGTGTCGACATAAGTTTGAACAGCTTTTGGCATCCCACCGATATAAAAATAATTTTTGACTTCTTGTTTTAAAAGCTCATGAGAATATTCTGGTATTTCATTGTTGATAATAGATTCAGCCAATTGTGTTTTATTAATACCATTTAAATATTCTGTGAATGTCATTGGTGAAAGATAAAGATATTCCACCCGGCCTACAGGAAAAGATATACTTTGTTCACTAAGGCTTAGTTCTAAGAGTGACCCTGCGCAAATAACTGGTATTTCTTTTTTTTCTTCATAAAAATATCTAAGTTTTGATAAAGCTTCAGCTTGATTTTGAATTTCATCAATAAAAATAATCGTTTTTTCATCAATTTTTTGACTCGATATGATTTCTATTTCATTGATCCAGCTTTTGATATCAAAGTTTTCTGAATCGATTGAGCGAAACTTTGTTTTTTCTAAATTGATTTCAATTAATTTATAATTTTCATTTTTTGCGAATTGTCTAACTAGATACGACTTGCCGACTTGGCGGGCTCCACGAAGCACTAATGGCTTTCTGTCATAATGTTTTAGCCATATTTTAAGACTACTTTCAGCTATTCGTTTCATATCAAATATATAGCATTTAGATTTGCTTATGTCAATAACACCCCTGTTTTAGTCTATTTTAAGTACAATAACACCCCTGTTTTAGTCTATTTAACTCTCGTTAGACCTTAGTCCGATTTATCACCAACGAGTCCCCTAAACGTTATTCATCGTTTAAAATAAAGATTATTCCGAAGGATAAATTTATGTTTAAAAAATATTTACTATTTATGACCGTTTTAGTTTTAACACACACCGCTTCAGCCGAAGTTTTATTTGAAGGTTATTTTAAGGTTTCACAGTTTAAAAAGCACATTGGCTTTTATATTTTAAAACAAGAAATCGACGCAAAAAATAAACAATTCAAAACAACAAGCTTCATGAAGCTGGGTAAAAATGGGTTTGATCTAACTGAATCGCTTCAAGCTATTTCAACAACTGATTTTTTACCCATCAGCTATACGTATTTAGCGACTGATGGCAAAAAAAGCACATCGATTGATGCCACATTTAAAAATTTAAAAATGACCGGATTTCTGACTGAAAATGGAGAAAAGAAAAAACTAACAGGCAGTATTCCTAAAGGGTCTTTTTTATCGAGTTCACTTTACTACATGATGCTAAACAGTAAAGATGGTTTAAAAACTGGAGCCACTTTTGAATTTACTGCTGTCGCTGAAGAACGTGCCGACGCCCTGAAAGGCACAGCCACAGTTGATAAAAAAATGGTTTCAGAAGGAGCGTTGCAATTACTACGTATTAAAAATAATTTCGCTGGATCTGAATACGAAAATTTAATTACTCCGCGCGGTGAAAATTATTCAGCCAATACACCAGCCACGGGTATTGATACAATCTTAGTTAAAAATTCTGAAGAAGCTGTTCAAGGCATTAAAGTATCCGCAAGCACTTTAGAGAAAATATTTGGTCAAGTTCCACAGGGTAAAACAAATATCTTACAGCAGAAATAACTGAAGGGTTACATATATGAAATTAAATGAACTTATCGGCCAACACATGTTAATAGGCGTTTCAGGATTAACTCTGACATCTGACGAGAAAAAATTTATTACTGAAAATAATATTTCTGGTGTGGTGCTGTTTTCCAGAAACTTATCCACACCTGAACAAATTCGGGATCTATGTGCAGAAATTCAATCTTTACGTCATAAGATGGCCTCACGTGCGCCCTTGTTTATCGGCATCGACATGGAAGGCGGACGTGTTCATCGCTTGAAATCTCCGTTCACACAGTGGCCACCACTGAAAACAATTGGTGATCTTGATGCACCAACAGTGGCATTTCATTTCGCTCATCAAATGGGTATGGAATTAATGTCCGTAGGAATTAATCTTGATTTTGCACCTTGTATTGATGTGTACACTAATCCAAAAAATACTGTCATCGGTGATCGTGCTGTTAGTAGCGATCCCCATCAAGTCGAAAAAATGGCATCAGCTTTAGTGCGTGGTTATATTAAATCAGGCATTTTATCTTGCGCTAAACATTTCCCCGGGCACGGACACACCATTATTGATTCCCATGAAGAATTACCAATTGAAGAAGCCGATATGAAAAGACTTAACGAAGTCGAACTTGTCCCGTTTAGAAAAGCACTTCGTAGCCGTGTTGATATGGTGATGACAGCCCACATTTTATTTAAATCCGTTGATAAAGATTGGCCTGTGACATTATCAGAAATTTTTCTAAAAAAACTATTACGTGATGATTTAAAATACAGAGGCTTAGTCATCACTGATGATTTAGATATGAAAGCCATGGCTAAACACTATGATAAAGGTTTTATTCCTGTGCGTTCCCTACAAGCCGGTGCTGATTTATTATTATATTGCAATGAACCTAAATCGCCACCTATGGCCATTGAAACAATCATCACTGCTGTAGCCCAAGGTCAACATACTGAAGCCGAACTTAATCACACTTTAGGTCGCATTTTAGACGTTAAAAAAATAAAAATGATTTCACCAGACCCGCGCCCAATCAGCGATTCTATGGAAATCATCGGCCACAAAGACCACCAATATATTGCTGACTGTTTACGGAAAGGCATTATGCCTGAAGGCTTAGTTGATCAAGCATAGGTTAATTTTTTACAAAAAGGAGTTTTATGTTTAAGTTTATTCTGGTGCTAGTTTTCGGATTTTTAAGTTTTTCATGTGCTACATCTGTCAAGCAAAGACGAATAGCATTTTCTGATGCTATTTCAAGTCGCGCGCCAAGTGGTGGACAAATCATTCAACCTGAAAATTTATTAGAATCCCTGCTAGGTCGAAAGCCAATTCAGAATTTAGCTAGTCTTTATCAAGATAAAAATATAACTGATGAAAAAATTAAATTGTTTAAATTTTATGCCATGCATCCTATGCTTGGAACAAGTTATGTACCAGTGAAAATAATTAGTGACGAAGGTAACGGCTATTTTGTTCTTGAAAGTTTAATCGATCTTAAATTAAAAGCTCACATGGAAATACGTGGTGCGCTAGAATTCGGCACCTTAGAATTTCAAAAAAAATTCAAAGAGCACTATAATAATATTGTTTTTTTAGTTCCTAATGGGTCTTTCAACAGACCTGACTTTGTAGTTGGTCAAAAAGTCTGCCCAAAAAAAGTTTTCAGGTGTGGTATCATTCTTCGAATTTATTCATCGGGCGAACTGCATGTTAGTTTAGAAAAGATAAAAATTGACCCTAATGCGACTGAAGACGAAATAATTGCTGCGAAAAATGCACAATTAGTTGATGACTTTATGACAATGAATGTAGAAAAAGCTTACGTCGCGCCGATCGAGATGTTTAAGTAATGAAATGTTCAACAGGCTTTTTTTCTGATCGAATTAGAACATGGAATTTCAAATTCGATCAGAAAAAAGTTGTATATCTTTTTAGTTAAAACTCTTAGTGCATTTTATATCATCGCAAAAAACCCAACTAACACGAGATGCTAAACATAAGTTCTGAGCCAAAGCTCTTGAATCACTTTCTGTTCTTCCGTAACCGGTAAAACTACCATCAAATGGTGTTCTGGCTACACAAGTGTATGAAGTTTTTCCTGTTATTTCTTTAATGACTTCTGCTGCTTGTCTTACTTTTTCTAGCTCCTCTAAAAAGCCAGCATTAGCATTGACTGCAGTTAAAATAATTAGAGCTAGTATCATTTTTTTCATGAAATTCTCCTTAGTTAATTGTTATTTTCATAACGTTTGTTTAAAGGTAATTTATATCGATAACAAAAGAATAAGAACGTACATATCTGTACAAAATAAAGGTGTTATACCCGAAGGCCTGGTTGATCAGGCTTTGGTATTTTCGAAGATATCAGGCTTATATCATAAATCGCGTAAATTCATAATACATGTACTATGAAATGTTCTAGTTACCCATAAGTATATGAAATCTCTGTGCTTTATAGCATTTAAGTAAATTTGATGTACATGTGATCATTTTTACGGTAAATTAGACCACATGCACATCAAAAGAACTTTGCAAGCAACTTTAGTTAGAATGAAGAAGAGCGTGCTGCTTCTAGGACCACGTCAAACCGGGAAATCAACTTTAATTAAGAAACTCAGTCCTGAGATTATAATTAACTTAGCAGATGAGGCGTTATTTTTAAGAATTTCATCTGACCCTGATTATTTCTTTTCCGTAATAAAAAATAAAAAAACAGTTTTTGTCGACGAAATTCAAAGAATTCCATCATTATTAAATTCTATACAAAAATTAATTGATGATGAAAAAATAAAATTTTTTCTGTCTGGTTCAAGTGCCCGTAAACTAAAAAGAGGCCAAGCTAATTTATTGCCAGGTCGAATTCTAAAATATGAACTATCGGGTCTGTCACTTAAAGAACTAGAATATCCAGAAAATTTGACCAAAGGACTGAGTTATGGATTCCTACCAGAACCATATCTAGAAGAAGACCGTAAGCTTTGCGAGAAATTACTGTCGACTTATGCACAGGTCTACCTAAAAGAAGAAATTCAATCAGAAGCTCTTACAAGAAATCTTCCGGGATTTATTCGTTTTTTAAATACCATGGCACAAAATTCTGGACGAATTCTTGATTTTTCAAAGATATCAACAAAATCTAAAGTGTCTAGAACGAGCATCATAAGATTTATTGAAATCCTTGAAGACACTTTAATCGGAAACCGCGTCGAATCTTTTTTAGAAGCTGAAGACGCAGATATTATAAAGCATTCTAAATTTTATTTTTTTGACCCTGGAGTTTTAAATGGCTTACTGAATAATTTCAATATTTCAGAAGATCGAATAGGTAATCTATTTGAACATTTAGTTTATGCTCAATTAGTAAATTCGGCGAAAGCTGCAGATTTAAATTTAGAGATTTTTTACTTCAGAACACGTAACGATGTTGAAGTCGACTTTATACTTAAACTTAATGGCAACTACTACGCTGTCGAAGTCAAATCAGGTGAGGTGACTAAAAATGATATAAAAAGTTTAAAAAAATTTGAAGCCTATTTTCCGACTGTTAAACAAAGTTATGTCGTATCATTAAAGGAAAAACAAAAAAGGTCTTTAGATAATATCACTGTATGTAATTTAAGTGATTTATTAAAAGACCTGGGTTTGTAACTTACTACCCCGCACAAACCTTTTGGTAATAGCTCAGTAAAGCTTTTTCGATCATCTCTCGGTCTTCTTCATCTACGATGAATATGGCTAACGGTGAATCCGCTGGCATATCCCTCTGAATGAAAAAAATACCCATCGTGTTCGGTGATACGAATATTTTCTGAGATGTCATATAAACTAGCTTTTGAATATCTGCAGGAAAATTTGAATCATAAACATCAATTTGGTAATTTCCTAAATGATCTTTTTGATAACTTTTAGCAACCACCACATGTTGGCTGGTTTTAAAAGCACGCATATTAACAAGTGTCAGTTTTTTCTGATCAAGGTTCCCAGCAATTTGTCTAAATAGTTTTTCATTTTCAGCCGGGGTTGGTGACGCACTTAAAACATACTTACTAAGATTAGCAGGATTATTAAAACGTCTGACTTGGTAGGTTTCAATTTCTTTCGTGAAATGTCGATCTTTTATTGAGCCTGTGCTCATTTTGCTTTTAGCTTGCAGGTTTTCAATATATTTTACATCCGTGAGCTCATACACAGATAATTTCTTTAATTTGTTTTCAATTTCTTTAGTCCCTGTCATCGGTTGGTTAACCTGATCAGGAATTGATCCACGAATCATATTTAAGATGTCTTCGCTTTTTCTGGTCGCAGTTGTTTCATCTAATAATGTTGTACGACTTAAATAAAAATGAAGTCTCTGTGCATGGGCTAAACTCCAACAATTGGCAATAACTCCCGTTGGCCAGTTTCGTTTTTGGGTATGCTTTTCAGCTGAAAAAGCATCTGCTTTAATATTTTGATAAATTGCTTGTGTCGATAAATTTTGACAGGACAAATTTTCAACTAAATCATCATTGATGACTTTGGCAAAAAGACTTGTCGGTAAAGTTAATGCAACTAATGTGATGATTTTGTAATTCATATTTAACTACTATCTACTATATTGTTAGAAAAATAAACTGTTCGCAATTTTGACAGGTATAAATAACCGCCTAATCATGTTGTAGTCACACCCTGAAAAAACTACCTTATGCATGCCAAACAGCGGCCTGTAGCAGCGTTTAAACGTCTATAAGACCCCACAAACTGGCGTACAACTTGAATAGACTTAGTATGGACTATTCTATTGAATTTTAAAGGGGTCAGTGATGGCACACACATATGATTACTATTTTGATGATTCGTTTTCACGTCAGAACGAATCATCCAAATATTTCGGGCTTTCAGTATTGATTCATACAGCTCTTTTTATCGGGGCCTTATTTGTAACGGTTCCAGCCTTACAAAAAATAAATGAGCCCATCATTATTGAATTCGAAGCTTTAGAAAAACCTATAGTGATTCCTCCACCAATGCCCACACGACCGATTCAAATTGCAGAATCTAAAGGCGAACAAGTTAAACCCACACGTGGAGCTAAAAAAATCGCTGCCCCTGCACCGTCAGCTCCCTTGTTGGCTAAAGACGCTGAAGTGATTTCTGGACCTGTTAAAAAATCTGTCGTTTCAAAATCTAAAATGGCCACACTCAAAACAACAACATCTGGAGGAGTCGCCAAACAAGCAACCTATGCACCGTCTCAAGCTGGCGTTCCTGAAACATTAGAAGATATTCAAGCTCCGGCTATAGATTTCGACGGCGTCGAAGCTGAACAAGTAGGTCAACTAGGTGAAGATGCATTTGAAAATGAATTTAAAAATATCGATCAAGAAAGTGCTGCAGCGATTCGTGCTGAAAAATCTGCGTTTGATAACGAAGCTCAGCTGATAGCTGACGAAAAAGAAGCTGCTTTGCAAGCCTTAGAAAATGAAAATGCAGCGCAAGCCCGCGCAATGGAAGAATCTTTAGAAGCCACAAGAGCAAAAAATGCTGCTGCCATGGCGCAGGTTAAGACCGCAGAAAAAGCAGCAGCTGAAAAAGCGGCTCGTGAAGAAGCCGACCGTAAAGCCGCTGCTTTAGCCGCACGTGGAACCAGTGCTGATGGTGTTGGTCGCGGTGATACAGGTTCAAATGAAAATGCCAATGTCACTTCTGGAAATCCGAACGCAGTTCGTTCAATTGATCAGTTAAAACAAGTTCCAGGAAATCCAAAACCAAATTACGCTGTTGATGAACGTTTACGTCGCGAACAAGGAAAAGTTATTTTCCAAGCCTACGTGACACCGCAAGGACAATTAACTAATTTTAAATTACTTCAGTCGACAGGTTATAAAAATTTAGATGTGAAAACCTTAGATGCTTTAAGAAAATGGAAATTCTATCCAGGTCAGCAGGGTTGGGTCGAAATTCCTCAAGTCTGGAACTTAAAAGGAGAGACTGAACAAATGCCCGCTCTGTTGAGAAGGCAAGTCAGTCAGAGATAATTCAAAAATTAATCGCCAAAAGTTACTTTTTTAGATTTAGTTGAACCTTTAGTACGAGTTGCAGCTTTTCTTTTTGTTCCAGCAGCAGCTTTTTTACGTGTGCGAATAAATTCAGTTTTTTTCGTTTTTGAAGCCATGATATTTCCTTTGTTAATCAATTAAGCAAAATGAGGACTTAGAACTATCAAAATGGCATGATTAAGTCAATTGAGTGATCTTCATCTTTTTGCAGTTCAGATTCTTTTGTGTAGGCATAATGCAAACCAAATTGCGATCCACCAAGGCCTATGCCTGCTGTAAAATAGTTCTGGGACTCTAAGTTATTGTTTTGATAGCCGATTCGACCAAAAAACCATTCATTGATGTAACTTTCTAGACCAAATTTATAGATTAATTTTTGATCGGACCCAGCATTTTTTCCGGACTCTATTTCAGCACGAAAGTTTGTTAACTCCATATATTGCATTTCTAAACCTGCAGCCATGCTGGGTCTGTCATCAATAGCATCTGGTAAGTCTGAATCTTTTAAAGGTTTATTTTTAAGAACTAGCCCCATTGATAGCCAAGCTTGCGGGCGATAAGTCAAACCCACATCAACAGCATTATGTCTTTCTTTGTCTGTTGATGGATGGATTTTAGTTGATTGAAAACTAAAATTTGCACCGACAGAAAATAATTTTTTAATCGGGTAAGCAAACCCCAGATAAAATGATTCAGTATCTACATCGAAAGCTGAATTTCTGCTGTAGCCAATCATTGCAGGAAATAATGAATCTTCTCCGTTATCAGCAAATGAAATTCTTTGAGCTTCGCTGCCGTAACTTAAGGCCACTGTCTTTTGTCCAAAAAAAGCAATTGATGCCGGATTATTGAAGGCTCCGTCAGATTCAATCACTGATCCAACACCTGCGCCACCCAATGCAGTTGAAACAGATCCTAAATTTTCAAAAGCATAAATGTTTAATGAGTTTAAAAAAATGAAAGTCAGCACTATAAACGAAAATAATTTATTCATTTTTTTAGGCTAGCGATGTTTCTTTGAAAAATCTAGAAATTGATGCCATTCCGCTTACAAATACTAGCGTATTGCGCACAACGACCAAGAAGTCTTTTGCCATCAGGTGTCCCTGTACTAGCTGCTGTGTAAACAACGCCCAAACTATTATATGCCGTTAAATAGCATTCTTTTTCTGGGTCAAAATTAATTCCGATATCTTGAGAATTCGTTGAATCAGCCTCTAAAACACCTGTTGTCGGTAAATAACAACTTAGATCAATCGGAGCTATACAGACTTCTAAATGACTTCGGCCGGCTGAAGGTTCGCTGGTTGCAGAAATAAACAATCCGACGTTCCAACTGACTTGTGGATAGTGACGACGAATCAAACGAATATCATCTTGTCGGGCCGCCGTTAAATCACTTGAAATAAATGGCGAACAGGTTGGTTGTTTAAATCTTTTATTGTTCCAGTGATTTGATTTAACAATCACAAAGTTTTTGCACTCCCAAGGTGCGCCGATGACTTCTGACCCCGTTGTTAAATCAATTTCGTTTACACTTGTTAAAATATTTTTAATCCAACCTGCTTTACCAGATGCTGATTTTGACTGAAAATTTAAACTGTACCCGCGGCCGTAAGCTAAGCTAGCCGCCGCCCCGGTTGGTCGTCTAACAACACTAACGGTATTACTTGTTGCCGTTGTTGAATCTGGATTGTCCCCTGCATAAACGGCAGTTAGTAAAATTTTATCTAATCCTGCTGAATTAAATTTTTTACGAATAGAATCAGCGTAGGCTTCAGCGACACCGTAACCTGATTCTTTGGCCGCAGTTTCAGCATCACCGGGAAATGATTCATCAATTGTCTGATTTAATTTAAAAGTCGATTCTATCGATGAAGGCACTGTATTAGACGACAAATTATTAATCCGCGAATTTTCTGATAAAACATTTCCATCTGTTTTATATTGAATATCTTTCGTCATTTGATGAGCCAAATAGCTTGTATTCAATTCGTTTTGGAAAAGCTGTATGTCACGACCGATAGATGGAATCAGAAGTTCAGGCGTTGCAGGACTAATCAAATCGATATGCACATTTAAATTAGATTTATATCTGATACTGTATTGTAAATATGTATCTGTTGCAGAATCAGCCTGTTCAAGAACAGATCTGACTTGCTGAGGAGTAATCGTTGTTGATGGAAAGCTGGGTTTAAAATTTTGCCCGATGTATTGTAAAAATGCTGTTTTTAATTTTAAACCTGATTTAACAGCCCCGCTGCCTGTTTTATCCACAAACCCTTCGCTAGCGCCGATCTTAAGAGCGGGTATCCCTGTTTGGATGGACGCTAAGTTCGTTTTGTAAACACAAGAATTATAAGAAATTGTATCGGATACGATATCGTACGGAAATGGAGCTTGCTTTACTTTTTCATCAGCTTGTGTGGCGAGCGAATTCTGAGAACCCAGAATACCGTTGCCTTGAGGTGTGCACCCCGAAGAAAACATTATTGAAAATATAAAACTTATTAACGCTATAAAGATATACATTACACACCTATATTAACAAACTAGTCGTCATTCTTATACTAACACGCATTGTTAGCGGACTCATTGGGGCTCAACATCTTGTTTCATTATGATATATTTTTCTTATGAAAACATTAACCCATATGACCTTAGTCGCACATATTTTTAATATTTATTTAGTTTTTGCCATAGTAGCTCCTCGGACAGGCTGGACTTACATCTTACCGCTCGATTTTGTGGTTAAAAAAACGGTTTCTCACTCGAATAAACAGATCATCGGCCTAGAACAAGAAGTCACTTTTAAGTCAAAAACTCAGCCAGCTGAAATCAAAATTTCTGAATCGTGGTTGATTGAAGGCGATAAAAATTTAAAAGTTTCAGCAATTGGCCTAGGAAACTACAAAGAGAATATTCGTTTTAATTCTTTAATTAACAATAAAACAAAAACTCAAATAATCGGTAAAAATAAAACGACAACACAACGGTCAGATGATTTTTATTTGCATTTAGCTTTCGCTAGATCAACAGACCGATTTTTAGATGATTTAAAAAACATGGGCATCCCTATGCAAACCAGATTATCCCGCGCAGACGGATACATTTGTATTTCTATTGGCGAAGCTTCAAAAGATGAAAAAGTATTTCCACAAATTTGGATTGATCAAGATCAATTTTTAATTCGTAAAATTCGCCTGCCTTCCGGAACAGAAGTCACTTTAAGTAATTATGCAAAAATTAATTCTGGTACCGATCAAGAATTTTGGATTGCTAAAAAACATATTATTAAATGGGGCCAAGAGGAAGTTATTGTTGAGGTCAAAAATATTTCAATAAAAACAACTGCCACTTTGCAGTCTTTTTTTCCGAAAAATTTAGACACACCTAGTGAGCTTTCATTTTCATCTGATCAGTCGGGCTTAACACAAATTGTTGAGGATTTTTATTCGAGGTTTAGATGAGTTCATTTCGCACATTAAAGGTGGCAGTCGACGCCCCGATAATGAGCGCATTGACTTACCAGCAACATCCTGAACTTGAATGCCAACGCGGTGATGTTGTGAATGTTCCATTAGGCAACAGACATGTTAAAGGCGTTGTGCTATCGGCTGTTGATCAAACCTTAGAAGAACTGCAATCAGAATTAAATCACAATATTAAATTAAAATCAGTGATCAGCGTAGATACTGAATGGCCCAGATTAATGGACCCGTATTTAAAATGGCTTGAATGGATTGCTGAATATTACATTCACCCCATAGGTCAAGTTGTGCAGTTGGCGTTCCCGCCGTTAAGAAAGCAAATTAAAGTCAGACAATCAAAACGAGCACCAGTCATTCCTGTTTTAGAAAAAACAGCGAAACCCAGCCTAACGCTTGAACAGAAAAAATGCGTCGATGATATTTTAGATTCAAAAGGATTCAAAACCCATTTAGTTCATGGTGTTACGGGATCTGGAAAAACAGAAATTTACCTACGACTTTTTGAAGACTGTATTAAAAAAAATAAAAAAGGTTTATTTTTACTTCCTGAAATTTCATTAACTCCGCAGTTAGTAAATCGCTTTGTTGAACGCTTCGGTGATCAAGTGGCTGTTCTACATTCGCAATTAACTGATCGCGAGCGTACAAACCAGTGGTTAGAAATTATCGAAGGTGATAAAAAAATTCTTATTGGTGCAAGGTCAGCTTTGTTCTGCCCGGTTGATCAGTTGGCTTTAATTGTTGTTGATGAAGAACATGAGACCAGTTTCAAACAAGATGAAAAATTAAAATATAATGGTCGTGATTGTGCGATCATGTTAGCGAAATTAAATAACTGCGCTGTGGTCTTAGGTTCAGCAACACCTAGTTTAGAATCATGGAAAAACGCTATTGAAAATAAATATTCACTTCACACATTGAAAGAGCGTGTTGAAAACAGGCCTCTTCCTGATATCACTGTTGTTGATATGCGTTTAGAAAAAGATGATCCTGATCGTAAATCGACGACACCTTTTTGGCTATCAACAGCACTACTTAAAAAAATGAAATCTTCTATTGCAAATAACGAACAAGTTGCTTTACTGCTTAATCGTCGTGGTATGGCTCAAGTTGTTTTTTGTCCCAGTTGTGGTTATACAGCTGATTGTCCTAACTGTGATATCAGTTTAACTTTGCATGCTAGACATCATTTAGTTTGTCATTACTGTGACTACCATCAAAATCATCAAACAAAATGCCCTGACTGCAACGAAGATGAACTCACTCCATTAGGGTTAGGCACTGAAAAAGTTGAAGAAGATTTAAGGGTTTTATTTCCGGATAAAAATATTGCACGTGCTGATCGCGATGAAATCACCCAAAGATCTGATATGGAAAAATTAATTGCCGACATGGAAAGCGGCGAAATTGATATTTTAATTGGAACCCAAATGATTGCGAAAGGGCTTGATTTTCCGAAGCTAAAATTAGTTGGCTTATTATTAGCAGATGTGGGTTTTAATTTACCAGATTTTAGATCATCAGAAAAAAGTTTTCAACTGATGACTCAAATGAGTGGCCGCGCTGGCAGGCACATTGAAAAAAACGAAGCCCCAGGACATGTGATTATTCAAGCCTACAATGTTGAGCACGAATCTTTACAGTTTGCGGTTAAGCATGACTACATTGGTTTTGCAAAACAAGAATTGATTAACCGTAATCCTTTGAAATATCCACCGTTTCAAAAAATAGTTTCTTTTCGGATTCAGGCAATGGATCAAGAAAAAGCACTGAACACCAGTAAAGTCATTTTACAACGCTGCCAAGCCTTGAAAGAGAAATTTCCACAGTTTTATTCACAAATTGAAATTCTAGGCCCAGCTTCATCACCGCTAGCCCGAATTAAAAATCAATTTCGCTATCATTTACTGCTTAAAAGTGACAAATCCCAAGAGCTTAATCAGTTCGCACGTCAAATCTTATCTGATGAAAAGTGGGTTCCCGCGCAGGTCAAGGTTTTGGTCGATGTCGATCCAATGAGCTTACTTTAATAATGATCAAATGCGTTAGCTGATTTCAATTTTTTTTAGTTGCCACAACCTAAAACTTTTTTGATCGTATAAGTATGCACATCTACGACTACATCATCATTGGAAGCGGCTTAACCGGCCAAACAATCGCAACCCGATTATCACAGGACACAAAAAATGTTTTGCTGATTGAAGCTGAAAATATCACTGGCGGATCACACAGACCCACACAATTAGCTAATCAAACTTTAGAAAACGGTTTACGTTATTTACCAGCAACAGATTTATCAGTTAAAGCCATTCAAGAAATCGAAAATTTAATTGGCTTAAAATTAATCAATGAACAAACTGAAAATTTACCAGAAACTTATGATGCTTCTGGATTTAAACCCTTTGTGGGTTTTGGTGACAAGTCGCCTGATTTTTATGATCAGTTTTCTTATTTTTTAAGCCCTGCAGAATTAAAATTAAATTTACCGTTTTATCAAATTGTTAATTTGCTGAAAGAAAAATATCAAGGCGAAACGATTTTAAAATCTCACGTCACCCAAATTGCTTTTCAAGAAAATGAAAACACTAAAGCTGATGCGCAAGTCAGTCATGTTGTGGTGAATGGTTCAAAATCTTTTTACGCTCAAAATTTTATTTTTGCAGGTCACATTCGTGATTTAGCCGCATTAGTTTCTGATGATGTTTTGAATCCCCGTGCTAAAGTTAAACTCAAAAAAGCTCATTATTGGATGACTGTGGGTCTTGATCTTTACCACGAAGCCACAACGATTGATAAAAACAATTTGTTTGTTCTTGATGGCACAACAGATGATGGCTTAGGCCCTTGTATTGGTCGTTATCAGACAGCAATAACGGCAGACGTATCGCCCATTCAAAAAAATCAGCAGATGTCACAGTGGTTAGGTTTTGTAGATTTAAACACCAGCGAAGAAACTGAAAATATCGGCGAAGTCTTAAAGAAAATGAAGCGTCAGATTAAACGCGCTTTCCCTGAAGTGACTGAAAACATAAAGGCTGAAAGAATATCAATGAGTTCACCGATCACTGGTGGGGAATTAAAATTAAATTCGAATGGAACTCTACATAAGACTCAAAATTTATGGATTGCTTCAGCACAAGTTAGCCCTTACGCAAATTTGATGGGATCATTCATGCAGTCTCAATTAACATTGGCTGCACTTGGTTTTGGTGATTTTAAGTTAGCTCAGCATGATTTTACGAATGAATCTGCGACTGAAAAAGCTGAACTACATCCTGAAATGTAGTTCATTCTTTCGGAAATAGCTTTCCCAAAATTAGTTCTGTGTAATCACCTTTTTGATGAATTGAGTTCTCATTTAATATTTTTATTAAAAAATTTTCCAGTTCAAATAATCCAGAGAATCCTGTTACCTGCCAAAAATTTTTTATTCCACAAGAGGCCAAACAAATTTTACTTCCGGCGTGTGTGGCGGCATACAAGTGCTCAATCTGATGCGTTTGAATTACTTTAAAAGTTAACTTACTTTTTTCATTTTTAAGTTTGTTCGATTTATTTATTAAAACAACTAACTTAAAATACTCTTTTTGTATAATTTTTAATTCCATACGTTACTGTCTGGCAAAAAAGCCTCCAGCATCTTATGCCTATATAAATGCTTTAAAGATGAGATCAATTCGTTTTTCGGATTTTAATAGACCTAAGACCAGTCTAAACATAAGCCAATAAAACCGATTAGTTTAAATATATGGATTACAAACAATCTTTAAAAAACATAGAAAACGCTATAAATTTTGTATCTTTATTTGATCACGAATTTGATATCATTTTCGATTTTAGAGATGAGAGTAATTTCACAATATTTGCAAAAAATGATGTGTGTAAAAAGTTTATGTTTGAAAAATATAATGCGAAAATTCCCTATGCTTCTATTTATGCTGATATAAAATCTAAACACACTGTTTTTTATTATTATGATAGCAATTGCACTTATGAGTTCGATTTGTATACGAACGTGTTAGTTTTTTTTGAATCAAATGAGGACTTTAAAAAAAGTGACTCTCTGACAATTCAAAAACAGTTTGCTAAACTTTTGCAAATTCTGCAAAAATAATTTATTTCCCGATTTCACTAGCCAATAACAAAGCATTATTTAAATCCACATGACCACCAGTTAAAATTTTATTTTTAAGATTTTTATTCGGTGTTGTTGAGCTTAAAATAACAGATTTAATTTCTTTATATGTTAATTTGGGAAATTTTGACCAAACTTCAGCGGCAATTCCTGAAACAACTGGTGTTGCCATTGATGTTCCAAAATAAAATGCATATTTGTTGTTTAAAATTATTGAATAAATATCAACACCCGGTGCTGCCACATCAACGCCAACTGGTCCATAACTTGAAAAATAGGCTAACTTGCCATTACGATCTGTTGCTGCGACAACAACTAAATTATCATTGTTTAGTGATGCCGGATAAACTGGTTTTTGATCAATATTTTCTTTAAAATTACCAGCACCAACAATCACTAACACACCATATTTTTTAGCAATAAAATCTAAAGTCTGTGTAATTAATGACCCGCCTTCGTTGTCGCGTTTTGCAAAACTACAGTTAATAATTTTTGCTCCGTTTTTGGCTGCGTAAATCAAAGCTTCAGCAACGTCTTCATCTTTTTCATCTTTATCAGACGGAATAGCTCTGATCGCCATAATTTTTACTTTTGAAGCAATACCTGGAATACCAATTTTGTTATTTTGTTCAGCGCCAATGATGCCGGCGCTTAATGTTCCGTGAAGATGATCATCCATTGGATTTCCCGTACCTACACGGTTTGCGCTTCTTTCTAAAAGATTAATCCCGTGTACATCATCAACATACCCATTTCGGTCGTCATCAATTCCGTTGTTAGCAATTTCACCACGGTTAACCCACATGTTATTTTTTAAATCGACATGGTTATAATCCACACCTGTATCTATAACAGCTACAACGATTTCTTCTGACTTTAAATTTTTAAAATTTGTATAGGCCTTATCAATTGAAATTCCGTATTGTGATGAATCCCGATTAATCCAAAAACTTCCATAACCGGGGTCATTGAATAGACCAGAACCCGCTTGTGCCGTTAGGGCCGTAGCCACTGTTACAGCTAAAATCAGTATGGAAGGTGTGTTTTTCATATGTAGAATTACCTAGCTACAAGCATACCAAACGCCAGAAGTAATATATTCGTTTTTGATACATATTTGATGTCTTAACCATAGACAGTACGCCTATTTGGTCAGGTCCATTTTTCAGAGGTAATGCTTGCCTCTAAAAAAAGCCTATGATAACTCTGATCCCCACTATAACACACAAGTCAGTAAACACTGGTCCATTGCTTAAATTGGTTGCAATGGAAACACTTAGGAATTAGCTGTCTGTCGCAATGACAAACACCCTTTTGACCTAGGCTCTGCAGACTTGGAGGCTTAACCAGAAAAAAAGGAAATCACATGGCACAAGTTAACATGAAAGAAATGTTAGACGCTGGCGTACACTTTGGACATCAAACGGCACGCTGGAACCCGAAAATGAAACCTTATGTTTTTACTGCTCGTGGCGGTATTCACATTATCGATCTACAAAAAACTGTAGTTCGTGCAAATCAAGCTGCAGAATTTGTTAAAAGTATTGCTGCTGAAGGTGGAACAATGATTCTTGTTGGAACAAAAAAACAAGCGATCGAACCTGTTCAAGAAGCCGCTAAAAGATGCGGACAATTTTTCGTCACTAAACGTTGGCTAGGCGGAATGCTAACAAACTTCCAAACAATCAAAGCCTCTATTGATCGTTTACGTAAAATCGACAAAATGAAAGAATCGGGCGATTTCAATTTATTAACTAAAAAAGAACGCGCTGGTCTTGAAAATGAATACACTCGTCTGACTGAATACCTTGAAGGTATCCGTGAAATGAAATCTCTTCCTTCTGTAATGTTCGTTGTGGATCTTCCAAAAGAGCATATCGCAGTTGCTGAAGCAAAAAAATTAGGTATCAAAGTTGTAGCTATCGCTGATACAAATTCTGATCCTGAAATCGTTGATTTTCCAATTCCAGGAAACGACGATGCAATCCGCTCAATTAAACTATTTTCTAACTTAATCGCTGACGCTTACATGGAAGGCGCTGAAATTTGGGAACAAAACGTTCGTTCGCAAACTGATAAAGCTTCTGACAACAAAGCTGAACCAGCTTTTGAAGCTCCTGCTAAAAAAGGTGCTCGTCCACCTGCTAAAGGCAAAGAAGAACCTAAAAAAGCTGCTGGTCCTACAGTTGTTAAATCAAGCAAATCACGCAAGCTAGTTGCTGCGGGTACAGCTGATTTAATCGAAATCGAAGCAGAACTTAACGAAGAAAAGAAAGACGATTCAGCAGAGTAATTTCTGCAGTTGAATTGTAAGGAGATTTATCATGTCTATTTCTGCAAGTATGGTTAAAGAACTGCGCGAAAAAACAAGCGCAGGAATGATGGATTGTAAAAAAGCTCTTGAAGAATCAAAAGGCGACTTCGAAGCCGCTGTTGAATGGTTACGGGTCAAAGGTCTTTCTGCTGCGGCAAAAAAATCTGATCGTATTGCTGCTGAAGGCGCTGTTTCTGCAATTACTGTTGGTCAAACAGCAGCTGTAGTTGAAATCAATTCTGAAACTGATTTCGTAGCCCGTAATGATGGATTTAAAAATTTCGTGTCTGATATCGCTTCACATGTTGTTGCGTCTGCATCGATCGAAAATATTTTAGATCAAGCTTACGCAAAAAATACATCTAAAAAAGTGGGCGATCTTTTAAAAGAAGCGATTGCTACTTTAGGAGAAAACATTGTTATTCGTCGTGCTGAAAAATACACAACAAATGACACTGGTCTTGTTCACACTTATATTCATGGCGAAGGTAAAATCGGGGTTATGATCGAAGTGGCTGGTTCAACTTCTGCGGCAGCTAAATCAGCTGAGGCAAAAACATTTGCATCTGATGTGTGTTTACATATCGCTGCAATGAATCCAATGGCTTTGTCTTCTGATTTTATGTCACCTGAAACTGTGGCTAAAGAAAAAGATATTCTTAAACAGAAAAATTTAGAATCTGGCAAAAAACCTGAAATGATTGATAAAATCGTAGAGGGCCAAATCAGAAAGTTCTTAGCCGAAAACTGTCTTGTTGATCAGCCGTTTGTTAAAAACCCTGATTTAAATATTTCAGCTTACGCTAAAGAATGTTCTAAAAAAGCTGGTGGCGATTTAACTATTAAACGATTTGTTCGTTTTGAGTTAGGCGCTGGTATTGAGAAAAAAGTTGTCGATTTCGCAGCCGAAGTCGCAGCTCAAACAAAAGCACACTAGTTATTCAATATTTAACATTTTGACCCTAAAATGTCTTAAAAGGCTCTGTTTTCAGAGCCTTTTTTGTTTGTGACGTTTGATCATTGCCCTATTCCCTGATAACCTTTGCGCATTGATTGACAAGTACTCGCCATATCATGGCAACTTACAATATGACTTACGGGGGCTTCTTTGAAAAAACCTATTTATAAAAGAATATTACTGAAACTTAGCGGAGAAGCTTTAGCTGGGAATCAAGGTCAGGGTATTAATACAACTGTCATCAAACAAATTGCTGAAGACGTCAAACTAGCACATGCAACAGGTGTTGAAATTGGTTTGGTTATTGGCGGAGGAAATATTTTTCGCGGAGTTGCTGCTTCTGCTGAAGGTATGGACCGTGCAAGTTCAGATTACATGGGAATGTTAGCAACTTGTATTAATGCCTTAGCCCTTCAAGACGCTTTAGAAAAGGCGGGCGTCCCAACACGCGTCCAATCAGCTATTGAAATGGCTGAAATTGCTGAACCTTACATTCGTCGTCGTGCCATCAGGCATCTTGAAAAAGGGCGTATTGTTATTTTCGGAGCTGGTACAGGAAATCCTTATTTTACGACTGATACTGCGGCGTCTTTACGTGCAATGGAAATCAATGCCGAAGTTCTTATGAAAGCCACAAAGGTTGATGGCATTTACGATAAAGATCCAACAAAACACACTGATGCAAAAAAATATGAACAAATCAGCTATATTGATGTTTTAAAACAAGGCCTACAAGTGATGGATTCAACAGCGATCAGTCTCTGTATGGATAATAAATTACCAATAATGACTTTTGATTTAGCCAAAGCAGGCAATATTCTTAAAGCTGTGACTGGTGAAAAAATTGGAACAATAGTTAAATAGACCAGTTAAATAAATATATTAAAGATTTTTTACGGAGAAAATTATGATCGAAAATACAAAAAATTCTGCAAAAACAAAAATGGAAAAGACAATTACTTCTTTAATTGAAGATCTTAAAAAAGTACGCACAGGCAAAGCCCAAGTATCAATGTTGGATGCTATTCGCATTAACTACTACGGTCAGTTGGCCCCGTTAAATCAAGTGGCCTCAGTTTCTACTCCTGATGCAAAAACATTTTTAATAGCACCTTGGGAAGCGTCTATCTTAAAAGAAATTGAAATGAGCATCGTCAAATCAGATATCGGCATGGCGCCAATTAATGATGGCAAAGTGATTCGTTTAAAAGTGCCTGACTTAACTGAAGAACGAAGAAAAGATTTAGCTAAGCAAGTTAAAAAAATATCTGAAGAAGGCCGTGTTGCAATCCGTTTATCACGACGTGATGCTAATGAAGAAGTTAAAAAAGCTTTAAAAGACAAATTGGTCAGCGAAGACGAAGCTAAAAAAGGTGAAACTGATATCCAAAAAATCACTGATGATTATATCAAAAAAATAGATCAATTGGCTGATGAAAAAGAAAAATCAATTTTAACAATCTGATTTGAATGTCACATATTAAGCACGCAGCTATTATAATGGATGGAAATGGTCGATGGGCGCAAATGCGCGGGCGGCCCCGTGCCTATGGTCACATTAAAGGTGTGCGTGTAGCAAAAAAAATAATTACTCATTGTTCAAAAATTGGATTAAAAAATTTAACACTTTATGCTTTTAGTAGCGAAAATTGGTTTCGTCCTGAAGAAGAAGTTTCTATTTTAATGACGCTACTTCAACGTTACCTAGATAAAGAAACCAAAAATTTAGTTAAAGAAAATATCCAGTTTTATACAATTGGTGATTTAGGAAAACTCCCCGTTGATATTCAAGACCAAATCAATACAGCCAAGAGAAAAACAGCTCACTGCACAGGTTTAAAGGTGACTTTTGCTTTAAGCTACGGTTCAAGGCAAGAAATTGTTTCAGCTGTACAAAGTATTGCAAATGATGTTTCGACAGGCCGATTGCAAAAAAATGATATCACTGAAGAATTGATTTCATCGCGAATGATGACCACACACACGCCTGATCCTGATCTGATTATTCGCACCAGTGGTGAATCTAGATTATCAAATTTTTTGATGTGGCAAAGTGCCTATTCTGAATTGTATTTTACTAATATATTGTGGCCTGATTTTAAAGAAAATGACTTTAATAAAGCCATCAGTGATTTTAAAAACAGAAATCGCCGTTTTGGCCGTATCACAACAACACTGAATCAACTTTTTAAAAAAATGAATCAAAAAAATGAAGAACTTAGCTCATAGAACTTTTTCTGCTGTTATCGCCATTTCAATATTTGCAACACTTTTATATTTTTTTTCGGAAAGTGGCGTTTATGCCATGGTTCTTTTCGCAGTTATCAGGGGCTCGTATGAAATGAGTCGTATGTTTCTCAGAAAAACATTCCCACAGTTTGTGTCTTGGTATTTGATGCTAGTTTGCATCGTTACTTTTATTCTGTGCACGACGGATCGATTTCGTAGTTTAGCTGTACTGGCTATCTTGTTTGCTTTCATAGCTATTATTTTTTCAGCTATTTTTCTTCATAAAAAATTTCAACAATTAGAATCAGTACTAAATTATATTACGCTATCTAGCTTAACATTAATTTATACAGCAGTTATACCTTTATCAGCGGCGTGGATGCTATATCAGCCTCATGGTTTAAAGTGGTTTCTTTGTTTGTTGGCAGTCGTTTTTACTGGCGACATTGGCGCCTATGTTTCAGGAACGCTATTTGGTAAAACTAAAATTGCGCCGCTGCTTTCACCCAATAAAAGTCTTCAAGGGGCTTTAGGTGGTTTGTTATTCTCAACAGTAGCTGCTTGTTGTTTTTCAATCGTTTTAGTTCATGTTCCAATACATATACTTGCTATTTGTGGATTCTTTGGTGGATTGTTCGGACAAGTTGGAGACTTCTTTGAATCATTAATTAAACGCGTTGCAGGAGTTAAAGATTCAGGTTCAATTATGCCAGGCCACGGCGGAGTTTTAGATCGTCTTGATGGCGTGCTTTTAGCCGCACCGCTATTCTATATTGCGGCTTATTACCTTGGTCTTTAGTCTATTGTCATAAAATTTAATGTGTCTTATCAGGCTAAGCCTTACTTATTCTAAAAACTAGTGATAATCTAAAAAAACAAAATCACGAGGTTACTATGACATTTTTAAATCCAATTATTGAATCCATTATTCCTTTCACCTTGCTATTGGGTATTCTTGTATTTGTCCATGAAATGGGTCATTTCTTAGTTGCTCGTGCCTGTGGCGTACGTGTTGAAGTTTTTTCTTTGGGTTTTGGTAAAAAAATATTTAGTTTTAAAAAAGGTGATACTGTTTATTGTGTTTCGTTAATTCCATTGGGTGGATATGTTAAAATGTTTGGCGAACAACCTGCTGAGGCCAAAGAAAATGTTTTATCCGACGAGGACAAAAAAGTTTCTTTTACTCATAAAACAGTTTGGCAAAGAATCGCTATTGTTTCTGCTGGCCCATTGATGAATTTCTTATTCGCAATTTTAATTTTTGGTTTTATTTCTTATACGGGTGAAGAGACGCGCGCTGCACGCATTGCTGAGGTCACTGAAAATTCTATTGCCGCACAAGCCGGTTTAAAATCTCAAGACCTTATTTTAAGTGTCAATGGAAACAATGTCCGAAGTTTTGAAGAATTTCAAAAACAATTAAATATCTATCAAAATTCAGATATTAAACTTGTCGTTCAACAAAATTCTGAGGCTTCACGTGAAATCTCAGTGGCTGTAAAAACTATTTTAAATCCAAATATTTTTTCATCACAAAAAATGTCTGGTCAAATTGAAGGGCTGCTACCTTACGGTAAAGGTACTTTAGTCGCTGTTAAATTTGATTCAACCTCTTATAGATCTGGATTTAAAACAGGTGACGAAATTATTAAAATTAACGATAGGGCATTGCGAAATTGGACGGATTTAGGCCAATTATTAGAATCTGATAAGGCCGTCATTACAGTTTCTAGATCAGTTGATAAGAGCAAGAAAAATGAAAACGTAGAAATTATTTTTACAAACATACAGGCTAACAAACCTAAGTCTGTTGAAGATCTTGGTTTTGAACATCCTGAACTTTATTTAGAGCAAGTTGTTCCAGGTTCTCCAGCAGCAAAAGCTGATTTAAAGTCGTTTGATAAAATTGTTTCTATTAATGGTGTTCCTATGAAAATTTGGGAAAATGTTTTAAATACAATTAAATCCTACGATGAAAAGGATGCCTTAAATGTAGTGATATCAAGAGAAGGTACAGAAATTCTTAAAAAAATTACTCCTGAAATGACTTCACAAATGACCGTGCAGGGTAAAGAAGACAAACGATTCACTGTTGGAATTTTAGCGATGGCTAATATTTCTCAACCTGAATTAATAACGATCAAAGAAGATAATCTATTTGCAGCGACAGCGAAAGGCTTTAACAGATCTTGGGATATCAGTGTCATGACTGTGATGTCTTTTATTCGTCTATTTCAAGGCGAAGTCTCACATAAAAATATTGGTGGATTGATTTCGATAGGTAAAGCTGCGAAAGATTCTTATGCAATGGGCGCGCAAACTTTTTTGATGACCATGGGTATTTTATCAATCAGCTTATTTATTTTAAATTTATTACCAGTCCCCGTTTTAGATGGCGGTCATTTAGTTTTTTACGTGATTGAAATCGTTAAAGGCTCACCGCTCAGTGTGAAAAAAATGGAATTGGCTCATCAAATCGGTTTTGCATTATTGATGGGTCTTATGGTGTTGGCTTTATTTAACGACTTTACTAAATTTTTATTTAAATCATGATTACACTGTCCTGTGAAACCAGCACACTGCTAGGCAGTGTGGCCATTCATAAAAATGATCAACTCGTTGCTGAAAGAAATTTAATGCGTCAGGGTTCACACTCTGATTCATTAAACCTTATGATTGATGAATGTTTGGCAGAATCAAAACTAACACTTAATCAAATAGATGTTTTTTCTTGCGGTGTCGGGCCTGGAAGTTTTACTGGAATTCGGATTAGTATTAATACAATTAAAACTTTAGCTTACGTTTATAATAAACCCTGTAGCGCTGTTGATAGTTTAGAAAATCTAGCACAACTTAATTCAAATAATAGTGAACATTTTGTGTGCGCGATTAATGCTTACAAAAATATGCTTTACATTGCTGAATACAAAGTCGATAAAAACAAAAAGCTACAAACTATTCAGCCACCACAGGTCATTCGTATTCAAAACCTGGCTTCGTTTATTAAAAATCCAGTTATTTTTATTGGCGATGCATACGACGCCTATAAAAATTATATTGATCAGAATTTTTCTCATCTTATTTTACGGCCTGTCTGGATTTCTGATTTACCCAAGGCTGCAATAACAGGTGAAATCAGTTTTAATCGACAAAAATTCACACCTTGGTTAGAACTTCTGCCTATCTATTTACGCGCTTCTGAAGCTGAGGAAAACCGGAATGGCATCAAGTATCAGCCTCTCTAGGTGGCTGGCACCTTTAGACGTAGCGCGTTAATATTGTGTATATTATGATTGATAGAGGCATTCATGGGGCTTTATCATCAATTTAAGATGAGTACAGAAATAAAAAATAATTACTATGAGATCCTAGAAGTTTCACAAACTGCAAGCCAGCATGAAATCACAGTTGCTTACGAAAAAGCCCGTCGTACCTATTCTGCTGAAAACTCAGCTCTTCATAGCGTCTTCACTACTGATGAAGCTCAATCGTTACGTGAACTTATTGATGAAGCCTATAATGTTTTAAGTCATCACACATATCGCGATCTTTATGAAAAACGTGTGCAATCAAAGTCTTATTCAGAATCTGATTTATCATTGGTTGCCATCAAGAAAGCTAGCCAAGATTTATTTAATCAAAACAGTTTAACTGATCGTCAAAGTGAATTGGCTCAGCAAGATACGAAACCAAATTACGATACTGATCCATCAATCGAAAATGAAATTAAGAACTGTTCTCAGTGGACTGGTGATACCATTAAAAGAATCCGTGAATACAAAAAATATTCTTTAGAACTTTTACATGAAAAAACAAAAGTAAATCCGTGGTATTTAGCTGCTCTTGAAAATATGGAACCTAAAAGTCTACCAGCTCCTGTTTATGTTCGTGGCTATATAGTTCAAATGGCGAAAACTTTAGGTTTGAACGAAAAAGAAGTTGCTGAATCTTACATGAAGATTTACAAACAAAAACTTGAACAATCCCAAAAATAAATTTTTTAAATTCTTAGTCACTGAAACTGACATCGGTCAGCGCTTAGACAAATGGCTAACCGATAAATCAGAACTTAAAGAGCATATTCCAACACGCAGTTTTACAAAAAGTCTTTTTGAAAAAGATCTTATAAAAATAAACAATAAAATCTCTAAATCGTCTGCCATTTTAAAAAATAACGATGTGATCGAAATCGAAATTCCTATCACAGAATCAATTGGATTGGTACCTTATGATTTTAAATTAGATATCGTTTTTGAAGATAATGATTTGATTGTCGTCAATAAACCAAGTGGGCTTGTTGTTCATCCCGCAGCTGGACACGAGCAGGACACTTTAGTGAATGCTTTGATCAACCATACAAGTCAGCTATCGATGAAAAATGAACTGCGTCCTGGAATTGTTCATCGTATCGATAAAGAAACCAGTGGTTTATTAGTCATAGCTAAAAACGATCAAGCCCATGAAAATTTATCAAATCAATTTAAAAATAAAACAACTCACCGAATTTACTATGCAATTATAGACGGAAAATTAAAAACTAAAAAATCGACGATCAGTTCATATTTAACCAGACACTTAACAGATCGAAAAAAATATGCCTCTATTAAAATAAATAATAAAATCATGACCCACTTCGATCCAAGTTTTGAAAAAGGTAAGTGGGCAGTCACACACTGTGAATTGATTAAGGAAGCTTCAAAACTTTCCTACGTCAAAGTTCAATTAGAAACTGGCAGAACTCACCAAATCAGAGTCCATCTATCTGAGCAGGCGCAACCACTGGTGGGCGATTTAACTTATGGCTATTCAGTCAAAAAATATAAAGAGCTTAGTCTTAAAAGATTTTATCTTCATGCTGCAGAACTTGGTTTTGATCACCCTAAAACAGATGAAAAGATGATTTTCAAATCTGACTGGCCAAAAGAAGACTTGAATCTGATTCAAAGTTGGGGGCTTCGCTAAATGAAAATCAGCGAAACAAATCTGGGATTTGAATGTATCACAAATGAATTTCATATTTTCTTTGGAAAAAATACAACTACGATTAATCACTTAAAATCAAGCTATCCCAAATACGAATTTCGTCAAATTAAACAGACTCATTCAAATACTTGCATACAATCACAAAAAGACTCTGAAAATATTGAGGCAGACGCCCATTACACCATAGAAAAAAATAAAGCCTTGATCGTAAGAACTGCGGATTGTTTGCCGATTTTGGTCTATGATTCGACGGCAGAAATGGTTTTATCCGTTCATGCGGGGTGGAAAGGTGTCGAAAATAGAATTTTCCAAAAATCTATTGAGAAAACACAATTAAAAAATCTACAAATATTTATTGGTCCCCATATTCATAAACAGTCATTCGAAGTCGACACTGATGTTTATCAAAAACTACATGCATGCTATTTAGTGGGACTAAAAAATAAGAAATATTCTGAAGCGGATATCTTTGAAAAAGTCGGAAACAAATTTCACATCGATCTTAAAAAAATAGTCATGTCTAGCCTAGATGAAAAAATCGTAACCCAATTAACGGATTTAAATTTTGATACACTAACTAGAACTGATTTTCATTCCTATCGCAGAGACCGCTGCAACGCTGGTCGCAATTTAAGTTTTATAGTGAAGTTGTAAAGCTAAGTATTAAATCCCGATCTTCTTTCGGGGCTCTTCAGGTTCAACCATCAACTTTTGAATGGCATCAAAGACAACTTTAAATTGTGAATCATATTTCATTTCTAAGCTTGAAAGCTTTTTTGATAATTCGCTATGAGATATGACCATTTCTCGTAACCGCATAAAAGATCTGACGACCTGAATACTGGTTTCAGTCGCAGTTTCGCTATTTAAAATATTACCCAACATCAAGGCACCGTGCTCTGTGAATACATAAGGTGAATATCTACGCCCACCGTATTTCAAACTTGAGATCACAAATTGTGATCTCAAGTTTTCCCCTTCAATTTCAGATAGTTGGAACATAAAGTCAGCTGAAAATCGGTTTAAATTACGTTTCACAGCCTGATTTAATGTCCTGGTTTCGACCCCATAAATTCGTGCCAAATCAGAGTCCAGCATCACCTTTTGTTTTCTAACAATGAATATGTGTTTTTCTATTTCTGCTATTGATGTTTTGTTCATAAATATCAGGCTAGCAATCAGACCGCCAGCTTTGAGATCACAGATTGTGATCTCAAATGAACTGCTTCAATGAATAGTTCGATTCTCGGATTGCAAATCTTTGAGGTTCCAGATTGGAACCTCAAAGATTAACCACAAAATATAGTAGTCTTTATCAAAACCGACAGCTTCAACTGAGCCGTCGATTTCTAAGATGGGGCGTTTGATTGCTGAACTGAACTCAATCAGTATTTTAATTTTTTTGGCGTATGTAGCTGATTCGAATTGTTCGCGAATTTTTCGATAAGTTAGACCTTTAGTATTTACAGGCCATGCATTCATGAAAGATTTCCAACGTTTAATATCAGATTCAGTGGGAGGAGTCTTTTTGAAATCTATAAATTCGTAATTAATTTTATTTTTTTCTAAATAACTGCGTACTTTTTTAACTGTATCGCAGTTCGGGATCCCGTAAAGACTGTATTTAGATTTTGAGTTTTTTGTCATAAATTGAGCTTCGTAGATCGAAAGTTAGTCTTTATTAATTTTATAAATAATCATACGACCAATAACTACTGCACATAGCCCATAGAAAGCTGTAATTAATAATCCCATAATTAAATCTATATTTTTAACTAAAATTAGAATCCCAGCTGCAAAAAATACAAGTGAGGAAATTTCTAGCGCAATCAGTATAGCTAAGCTTTGAGATCTTGCAGAGTTTTTAAAGGACTCTGCAATTTTTAGCTTTTCATTAGAACTCGTAAGATTCCTAGTAATTTTTTTCATCGTAAAGTAGAACCAAATGTGAAAAAAAGGTATGAGTGCCAAATTAAGCCAAAAACCCACGGCTATTTGTATAACAATAATAGTAGGCAATAAAATGATATATATAATTTTAAAAAATTTACGAATTTTGTTTTTATGTTCTTCGGATTCAAGAATGAATCCCGAACCTAAAGCTCCATAAGGAAAAAATAAATTTCTTCCTAGTGAGTCTTTTTTAAAAGAAGCCTCTGCCAAGCCATCAAAATATCCCATACTAACATCACAACAAACGCTTTAAAGTCCGTCAAAGTCTTAGATAATAAATAATTGCTAATTGAAAAATATGAATGGTGGCCAGGGAGGGAATTGAACCCCCGACACAAGGATTTTCAGTCCTCTGCTCTACCAACTGAGCTACCTGGCCATTCTTAGTGCGAATTGAACTAGAAAATTAACGATTTGACTGGTTTAAGTCAACAAAACTCACGGATTTCGTTGGCTTATCAAACCCTAAGCTTTTACTTTTTTAAACGCTTGATCTAAATCTGCTAATAAATCCGCACAATCCTCTACCCCGACTGATAATCTGATTAAAGAATCATCAATTCCGAGTATTTTTCTTTGCTCTGCAGGTACTGATGCATGGGTCATAATCGCAGGATGTTCGATCAATGATTCGACTCCGCCAAGGGATTCTGCCAACGCAAAAACCTTAACTGATTCAAGAAATGTTCGTGCTGATTCCATTCCACCTTTGATAAAAAATGTAATCATTCCGCCAAAGCCTGACATTTGTTTTTTTGCTAATGTGTATTGCGGATGCGATTCTAAACCGGGATACACAGTTTTTTCCACAAGCGGATGTTTTTCTAAATACTTGGCGATCTTCATTGCATTTTCAGCGTGCGCTTTCATACGTAATGGTAAAGTTTTTAAACTTCTTAAGGCTAAGAAAGAATCAAATGCTCCTTGAACTCCACCCATTGAATTACTAAGGAATGCTAGTTTTTCTGCGATTTTTGCATCAGATGTAACAGCAACCCCACCGACAACATCACTATGTCCACCGATATATTTAGTTGCTGAATGCACAACAATATCTGCGCCCAGTTCAAGTGGACGTTGAAAATACGGCGACATAAACGTGTTATCCACTACAACTAGAATATTTTTTTTGTGGGCAATTTCACAAATCGTTCTGATATCAGCCAATTTCAATGTTGGATTTGTTGGTGTTTCAACCCAAATCATTTTTGTATTTGGTTGAATACTTTTTTCAATCATTTCAACTTTTGTTAAATCAATGTAAGAAAATTGCAGGCCTTGATTTTTTAAAACTTTATCAAAAAGTCTAAAAGTACCGCCGTACATATCATCCATTGCTACCACATGTTCACCTGCATTTAACATATGCATAATCGTTGTCGTCGCTGCACAACCACTAGCGAAAGCAAAACCGAATTTTCCGCTTTCTAGATTAGCGATACAATTTTCATAGGCTTTTCTTGTTGGATTATGCGTTCGTGAATATTCCCAACCTTTATGAACACCTGGTGATTCTTGTACATAAGTTGAAGTCAAATAAACTGGCGTCATAATTGCGCCTGTTGTTGGATCAGGGCTTTGGCCCGCATGAATCGCCCGAGTATCAAAATGTAAATTATTTTTATTCATATATTATCTTTCTATTTTAAGTTTAATGACTTAAGTGCTTCAACAGCTTTAATTTCTACATTAAAAGCCTTTTTCATTATTTCTGGATCAAGTAATTTATTTTCAACCATCCACTGATCGTTAAACACCTTACTTAAGTACGCGCGGCCTGAATCAGGCATAATCACAACAATAGTTGATGGCTTTTCTAATTTTTCTGCATATTTCATGGCGCCTGCTAAAATAAGTCCGCCCGATGGACCAACGCAAAGTCCCTCTTCAATCACAAGTCTGCGTGTCATTGAAAATGCATCTTGATCGTTCACTTGCACAAAACCATCATACCAATTCAGTTTGCAATTATCAGGCAGCATATCTTCACCAACACCCTCAACTAAATAAGGAGTTGGGGGATTGACAACTTTACCGTGGTGAAAAAGATCATTCAAAATACTACCAATAGGATCGATACAGATAATTTGTGTGTCTTTATTTTTTTCTTTTAAATATTTTCCAGTACCAGACAATGTTCCACCAGTTCCAACGCCGGCTGCAAAAACATCAATTTTTCCGTCGACTTGATTAAAAATTTCAGGACCAGTGATATTATAGTGTAAATCTAGATTATCTAAATTGTGATATTGGTTTGTGTAAAAACAGTTCTCAATACTTTGAGCAATCTTTTTAGCCACAGAGTAGTGACTCATTGGATCTTCGGGTTCAACACCAGATGGAGTAATCACAACTTTTGCTCCGTAAGCACGAAGAAGTGATCTTTTCTCTTGGCTCATTTTTTCTGGTAAAACAAAAATACATTTATAACCTTTAACAGCCGCAACTAAAGCTAAACCCATCCCTGTGTTGCCTGATGTGGCTTCAACGATTGTTCCCCCAGGTTTTAGTTCACCCCGTTTTTCGGCGCCCTCAATGATCGCTAAAGCGATTCGATCTTTAATTGATCCAGCCGGGTTGAAATATTCCATTTTAGCAAGATAGGTGTGTTTTGTTTTTCCAACCACTTTATTCAGCTTAACTAGCGGAGTTTTCCCAATCGTATCTAAAATGCTGTTACTGATTTGTTTCATGATTCATCTTCTTTATGGTTTTTTTGAGTTTTAATGGATTCATTTTTGACATTCGATGAGTCGAATCAAGAATAAAACTCATTAGCTCGACCTGATCACCTGAATAAGGAATACTTAAGCGCTGACAAAGATGCTGGATTTTTGTTGTTTGCGGCTTATTTTTAATAAGCTCATTCATCAGATTCATGAGATCGTATTGATTTTTCATACACTCAAGCTAACTTTTTAACGCCTTTGACACAAGTTAAGACTCAGAGCTGCAACATCGACAAAGTCGGGACCAGTAACAACAAACAAACTGCGGGAAAAATTAAGAAAATCAGTGGAATCTGCATAATTAAAGGAATTTTAGCGATATGTGCCGCTATATCATCCATACAAATTTCAACATAATCAGTTTCAATCAGCTTCAAACGATCGTAAATAGCCTGCCCTTGATAAGCTGACTGTAGTATATCGATCAATCCTCGGTGTAAACTGTCAAAGCCACTGACTTCAGAACGATCTACAACCCACTTTCTGAATCCCACCGCGAATATGTCTTGATAGTCAGATTCTAAATATCTTTCTATACCAATTTGAAACGTCTGATTCTTCTCGATGGCGCGTTGAACTTCCCAAATTAAATTCAATATTGAGGGTAGCTGTATTTTTTCCTTTAGATTTTCCATTTAATTCTCTCTCCAAATTTAAAAATAATGTAAATTCCTGTACTTAAAAGCAAACATGCGACAAAAATTGTCACAGGGTATTTGTAAATCTGCATTTCTAACCATGTAAAGATGAAAAGCAGCAAAAAAATTCCGACAGCAGTCAATGCCTGTGCTTTAATTTGCATGAGCGCAGCTCTCGACTTATGTCTCAAGCTTTGTTTTATTTTTAAATGGGACTTCAATTGCAAGAATTGTTCATTCGTTTTGTAGTTTGAACGAATAATCTGTGCCAAGTCTTCAAAGAAAGCCGCAGTATAATTAAAATTTTTGACTTTGACCGACCCAATTGATGTGAATTCGATGTATATAGGTTCATAAATCAGTTTCTCCTCATGATTTAAGCTCAAGAAAACATCTTTTAATGTCGCTATTGCTGATTTACCACTACGTATTTGGATAATAAGTGCATCTAAAAACCGAATTTGTGAATTTTCGAACGTGTTTTGCAGTTTTTTTTCAAAATAAATGCGAATTAATATTAAGATTAACAACTTTAGACCGATATAGATCATGAAGTAGATCAGATGTTCTTTGAAAAAGAGTAAAGCCAGCGTAGGAATGTTCAGAATAAGCATCAAATGTTTCTTATTTCTTGGAAAAATGAATCTCATTTTCTCAAGACGACACAAAAATCTATCCGAAACGATCAATCCGAACACCGAAACTAGTAATAAAAGCATTTAATCCTCCGTTTTTACTCAAATGATCTTCGCAAAATTGATGCAAGGTTTATTTTAGTTGACGGATCAAATCAATTTGTTAACAATTTTATATAGGGAGACTGAAAAGTCACAACAACAACAACGTGATCACAGCAATGTGATCATCCGGGAGGAGCAACCATGGCAAAGAAAAAAGCAAAAAAAGCTACTAAGAAAGCTGCAAAAAAATCTACAAAAAAAGCTACTAAAAAGAAAAAGAAGTAGTTGGTTTTGTAAAGCAGTCGCTTTCGAAGGGCTAATGCAAATTGGCCCTTTTTTTATGTCTAAAATAAATTTTCCTAGATCGTATACAGTAAAGACCCGCCTTCAGCTGCAATACAGCAGCCCTTCTCAGCAGATTCAATTTTAATTTAAAATGTTTATTAGATACTAGTCACTGTTAGTAAAAATAAGTTAAACCAACACCAGCAGTTGGTAAGTAAATACTTTTTGTGATTTCACTCATCAAAATAAGTTCACCATAAAAATTAACTCCAGATAATTCGCCTTCAAGTTGATTGTATTCTAAACCGGCTGCAGCTGCGATAAAATCCGCCGAAAATTCATTAGTTCGGATCTCTGATTCGGAAAGCACGTTCTTCAAAATATTCGATTCATTAGCCGCACCAGCATCGTTATTTGTATTAAACCATCTTGAATAGCCGACTTTAGTATAAGGTGACAAATATTGCGCTTCATAGTTTCTTTTCCATGCAAAGTGAAATGTACCGTAAGCTTCGCCTTTACCCAAGCCAACTACTGCTGAATCTTGAGGAACGACATTGATCTCAAGATTCAAACCTAAAAGGCCTGTCATGCCGCCAGAAGAAAAGCCTACACCGATTTTTTTATATTCTTTCATGTCGATGTTTGAATCGTAAAGCTCAACGCCCTCATGATCGAATTTTTGATTTTTAGAGAAAAATGATTCTTGATTATTTGAATACTGAGCATTTACGAGAGAAAAACTGAACGTTGAGGCTAGAAATAATAGAACTAAAAGACGAATTGTTTGTTTCATAGTAAAAACCCCTTTAATAATTCATATTTCATCTTAACGCTGGCCGAACGACAAGTTTTTTTAATCAAAATTTATAATTTTGGCGCTGATTGGACACATTTGTGCAAAATCAATGTTATGAAAAAGTGCTTTTTGCTGAGTTTTATAATTTAACACAGATCCAAAGCTTCTCACGGTATCTAAATGATCTAAATTAAGTTCAGAGTAGATCCAACAAGAGACATTGGGCTGTCCTTGAACAACTATGCCATCATTTTCAAAGTTTAAATCCGGCGGACTATATATAGAGGCATAGCCATAATTAATATCAACAGCGGGCGACCAATCAGCCAAACCCACAGTTTGAGCAACAACAAGATAACTCTGATTTTCTAAAGCGCGGGCGCGGGCCCCAATATGAACACGATGAGCACCTTTAATCGTTTCAGTGCAACTTGGAGCAAAAATAATTTGAGCTTGCCCTGTTTGAGTAGCAATCATCGACGGCAGTGGAAACTCGACATCAAAACATATTGAAATCGAAAATGAAAATTTATTATTTTTAAAAACTTTAATGACAGATTCGCCAGATTGAATGTCCCAGTCCTCGTCTTCAAAGCGGGTCATATAAAACTTATCCTGAAATTCGAATTTTCCTGATGGCGAAAAAACAAAAACCCGATTAGTCGTTTTGGCTTCATCGTGAAATACAGGAAAACTAGGAGCTATAATGTATATTTTATGCTGAATAGCCTGTGATTTAAAAAGATCTGTGAATTCATTTAAATATTTTTTTAATTTTTCGGCTTGGTTTTTTAAATCTAATCTATCTGATTCGGACAATAAAGATGTTAATTCCATTGCGCCGTATTCAGGGAAAAGTAAAATTTCGGCTTTTTGTGAAGAGGCCTCTTCAATCCATTTTATAGTTTTCTTTTTCCAGTCATCAAACGACTTATGAAAATCAATTGGGTACTGTGCTGAAGCGATTTTAACTATTCCCACCTTGTTAGCCCCATTCTTTCAGCCAGTAAACCATATCTTTAAGTGTTTCTGATTTTTCACCGTGATCTTGCCAACTGAACTTAGCACTTAGCTCTGGATTTTTAAAATATCCCCTAGAGTTCCAAAATGCATCAAGTGGGGTGTAGTTGGCTGGTCTCAACGGATGATTATCAGGTCTTTGAACAGCACAGAAAGTCGTTTTCTTAGTATTCTTAAAACTTAGGGCATATTTTTCGCGTAGATCAAAAAATTGGTGACCGATACCCTGCCCGCGAAATTCAGGCAATAACACACTTTCGCCAAAATAAAAAATTTCGTCTAAATTAACGCCATTTTGGATGAACGGGTTCTTCACAAAATCATCTTCTTGCGCTAGCGGCAAGCATGTTGCAACTCCAACCATTTTTTCGCCGTCATTTTCAACAAATGCACCGATAAATGCCGCGTCTTTGGCGTCAATATAACGCTCTAAGTATTTAACTTCATACTGAGCTGATCCGTCGTAAATATATGGAAAGTCTTTGAAAATTCTGATCCGCAAGTCAGCGATTTCATATAGTCGGTCATTTTTATCTTGATGTGAAAGTTGTCTAACGCGGACGCTCATTGTTTAACCATTTCTATCCATCGTGGCAAGTTGTAATAGGTTGTTACTCGTTTAATTTTTCCATTTTTAAATTCAAAAAAAGATCCAGCGCGAATCACATATTTTTGATTTTTAGCAACCGGTAAAGATCCATCAGTTTTTAAATAAGTTCCGTGCACATCATATTCAGTTGAAATCTTTTCGCCATTTTCTGATACAAAAAAAGCCATATCTTTAAGCTGCTCTTTATAACACTTATCCATATTAGTCATAAACTTTGTGAAAATCTCTAATCCGATCTCAGTTTTGCCCTGATTAATATCATGCTCGACTTCGAGATGTAGATAAGTCAGCATCTCTTTACTGTTGCCAGAATTGAATGCATTAAAATACTTTTTTATAGTCTCTAGATTTGAATTTCCCATTTATAACCTTTCAGTTTGTACTGTCTAAAATGTTAAATGATAAACACCAAAAATACCAGTTGCAACACGGCATTTGCGTTCTAGACTTGAGATTTCAGCCTCTTCGTAATAAATCTTGTAAGTCATTATTTTCAAAATATTTATCACTATCTAAGAGGGGAACTTTCTATGGCACACAAAAGAAAAAAAATCGCAGTTATCGGCGCAGGTTTTGTTGGATCAACAACGGCTCATTGGGCTGCTCAAAAAGAATTAGGGGATGTTGTTCTTCTTGATGTGAATGAAGGGGCCGCTATCGGTAAATCACTTGATTTACTTCAATCAGCTCCGATTGAATTATTTGATACAAAAATTAAAGGGACATCAAATTACGCAGACATAGCAAACAGTGATGTCGTTATTATCACTGCTGGCATGCCTAGAAAGCCTGGCATGAGCCGTGATGAACTTGTTGGGATCAATGCAAAAATCGTAAAAGATGTTTGCGCTGGTGTAAAACAACACGCACCAAATTCAGTTGTGATCGTTGTTTGTAACCCGATGGATGTGATGGCAGTTTACGCTAAACAACAATTAGGGTTTCCGCGCGAAAGAGTTCTTGGAATGGGTGGTTGTTTAGATTCTGCCAGATTCCGTGCTTTCATCGCAGAAGAGTTAAATGTTTCTGTTAAAGATGTAACTGGCGTGGTTCTTGGTAACCATGGTGATGCAATGATGCCTTTAGTAAGAACTGCTTCAGTGGGATCGACTCCGATTATGGATTTATTGCCAGCAGAAAAAATTGCTGCTCTTGTGGCGAGAACAAAACAAGCTGGTGCAGAAATTGGCGGTCATTTAAAAACAGGTTCGGCTTATTATGCTCCATCTCGTGGCGCAATTGAAATGGCTGAAGCGATTTTAAAAGATCAAAAACGTGTTTTACCAGTCGCGGTTGAATTAAATGGCGAATTTGGTGTGAAAGATAATTTAATGGTTGGTGTCATGTGTGTCATCGGTGGCAACGGTTTAGAAAAAATTATCGATTATAAAATGAATGCTGATGAAAAAGCAGAATTTGATAAATCCGTTGAAGCTGTTAGATCACTAGTTGCGCTATTAAAGGCTGTTTAATTATGAATATTCATGAATTTCAAGCTAAAGAAGTTTTAAGAAGATTTGGTGTTGCTACCTTAAAAGGTAAAATTGCAAATACGCCTGAAGAGGCCGTTACTGCAGCCAAAGAAATCGGTGGATCACTATGGGTTGTTAAAGCCCAAATTCACGCTGGTGGCCGCGGTAAAGGTGGCGGTGTAAAAATCGCTAAAACACTTGATGAAGTCCGTGATCTAGCAAAAAAAATATTAGGTATGACTTTAGTGACTCATCAAACTGGGCCTGAAGGTAAAAAAGTTCATAAAGTTTTTATCGAAGCTGGTTGCAACATCGCTAAAGAATATTACGTCGCTTGCTTGATTGATCGCGCGACAGGTCGTGTAGCTATGATGGCTTCAGCAGAAGGCGGCATGGATATAGAAGAAGTTGCTGAACATAATCCAAATGCGATTATCAAAGTTGATATTGATCCAACTATTGGATTGGGCGCATGGCAAGCCCGCGAATTAGCATTCGCGATTGGTATGTCACCTGAAGTCGTCAATAAAGCTGTTAAATTATGATGGGTCTTTATGAAGCTTTCGTTAAAC
>JAYSQO010000002.1:0-38583 GCA_043721535.1 Bdellovibrio sp.
TTTTCTATTTGAGATAACCAAGATTCCAATATTTTTCCCGTAAATTTTATTTTTAAGCTTTATTTTTTTGTTTGCACAAAAAAAAATTGGGCTTTCGGCCCAATTCGTTTGCAGGCTATCAAATGACTGTTGGATTGGCAACTTTTAACTCGAAAAATTCAGATATCCTTAGGATTTAAGCCCATTTATAGATAAAAGCCCCACGCCCATCTTGGTAATAACTTGGGCGGAAATTGATTTTCTGAAAGCCCATTCGGTTATAGAGCTCTCTAGCTGGCTGATTTTCTTCATGGACTTCTAATAAAATAGCCTTAGACGCTTCGCGACTATTGCTTTGTAACTCAGACAATAATGTCTTCATGTAACCTTTGCCAATAAAATTAGGGTGAACACCAAGTGCCATGATTTCAATCAATTCTGTACTTTCACGATAACTAATAAATGCTAAATTTGCTTGCATTTGCCCATCGTACAAGGACACTGTTTTTGATGTCTTTAAATCATCTTTAATTGTGGATTCTGTCCAATTAAAAAAAGCAGGATCAGCAACAGCACCTGCTACTTGTAAAAAAAGAATCAGAATGTCGTCACTATTTGAATTGTATTTTATTTCTAAATTCATTCGACTTAACCTGTAAGTTAAACTTACGTTGAAGAGATTCGTACCACGCTATGATAGCTTCTCTGGATTCGTGCTGTGTCTTTTTAAGATTAAAATGGCTGACGCCACGACTAAATCTTTGAATCCAAAGATCTATTTCTTTGTTTTTCTGCTTAGAAAATTGAGAGCGATCAATTTTCTGATTTAATTTTTTTATGAACACTGGATCAGTATCGACATCAACATCTTCTGCTTCTAATAAAACTAAATAAATAAATAAAAATTCTTCTTCTAATGATTTAAATAATTTTTTATTAAGGTCTAAAGAATTCTGGCTTGCTAATTGATCGGTATAAACAGTTTTAAAATTTTGCTCATCGTAAGTTGAAATAGGCTGCACACTTGTTTCAAAAAGTATTTCATTCACTAACTTGTAGTTTTTTTCAGCGAAACTGAAATTTGTAAAAAAAAGAATTAAACAGATTAGTTTTATCATTAGCTTTACCATAAAATAAGCATATACCTGAATTGATTAAAATCACAAATAAAAAAGGCCAGCTTACGCTGACCTTTTTAGAGTTATTATGGATTATTAAAAATTAGAAATTCATTCGAGCAAATACACTAGCTACGTAGTATTCAAAAGATTCCGGAGACGATTTACCACTTGCTAAGTTGCCACTCAGTTTGTTTGACATATTGAATAAGTATTTCATGTCAGCACCGAAAGACATTTTGCTGTTAAATTCTAAATCAACACCAGCTAAAATACCTAAATCAATAGCATGCGAGTTACCGACTTCACCACCTGAACGTGTACTGCCTGTATTGTAATTAGCAACGTACTGTCTGTATGAATAGGACACTAATCCACCAATCACCGGTCTAACAAATCCACCAAGCATTTGGTATTTAGCAGTCATTGAACCTTGATATTGATTCATATCAAAATCTGAATAGACCACGTTAAAAGTTCCAGCTGGATTGTAATCACCAGTCACTGTGTAGTTTGAATACGTGAAAGAACCTTCAACCAAGAAATAATCAAAACGGTTACCGAAACCAGCACCTAATGAATAGTTCCCCTTGATCGCAGATACATCAGGATACTGACCGATACCGGCAGTTGCTACAAAATAACGTTGTTCGTTAACAGGTTCGATCACATTTTTATCATCATCTAAAGCGGCGCGAACTTCTTCACGAACGTCGTCGCGACTTAATTCATTTTTTTCAACAACGATAGGTTGTGGTTGAATATGCGATGGCGGAGCTTGAACCGGGGCTTGTTGTACATTTTGTAAGTTGTCAAATTTATCACCAAATAAAATAGACGCACGTTTTTTCTCGTCTTCTAAACGGCTTTGTTCAAGTTTTTCAACGATACGGGATTCAGTTTTTAATTCTTCTTCTTGGCGACCACGGCGAATTGAATCAGCACGTGAATTGCTTAAGGGCGAAGCTTCAATAATTGTTTCGGGTTGCTTTTGAACCGCTTGTTGCTGTGTCGGCACAACTATAGTTTGTGTGACCACAGAACCCTGTGAACGGCTTTGCGAATTAGAACTCGCAGAAGGTGAATTCGATTGAAGTTGTTCGATCTCAGAATCGACTTCAGCATATAATTCCTGGTTTTGTGCAAATGCGGCTTGCGCAAACAACATATTTGCTAACATCGCTGCAACTATTGAGTACTTTAAGTTCATAAAATCTCCCCGTAATAACTTTGTTCACTAAATTACATTAAATTAGTTTAGCAACCCAAGTGCCAACTTTTGTCGCCTTTTTCAAAACCCGTGCTAGATACGTAAACTATTGGAACCACTTATATAATAAAAAGTGGTGAAAAACTAGGTAATCAGACTAACCCTCTGTAAAAGTGACGACATAAGATTCATTCATGAAAAAAATACTTGAATCAAGGCTGCGTCTACCCTTAAATAGAACTGATTTTATAGTCTATATAATAGGACCGAGTGGCTCGGTGATGAAATTGGTAGACTTGCTAGACTCAAAATCTTGTGGGAGCAATCCCGTGTCGGTTCGAGTCCGACCCGAGCCACCATTATTTTTTATTGGTTATAAAATCTAAAACTTCTTTGCGAGTACCTCGAAATACAATTCGCGGATTTCTTCTTTTCAACGACTCCACATAAAATGGATCATAGTACCAGACCAATAATTTTTCTATCCAGATTTTGTGTCCTTCCAGGTGACCTAGTTCACGGGTCTCTTTTATCGCTCGCGCCAAATCCTCGGATACTTCCTGAGATCGCTGCCCGCCAAGCTTCTTTGCAATTATTTGCAACGCTTTTGGATAATTTAGAAAATCTTGGGATCTTCCATCTTTCATTAATTTTGAAATATAATCTTCAAAGATGATCTGCACTCTGTCTTCGATCTTTTCTTCCAGCAGCACGATTTCGGACTCACGTAATTTTAGGAATAACTTTTCAGGTAGCACGCATTTTCCGATCATTCGACTTTCATCTTCAATTAGCAAGGGGCTTTGAATTTTTTTATTTTCCTGGGTAAGAAGTTCAGCGACTAAATCATTTTCGAATTGCCCTTGTGATGGCTGCCTTTCGCTATATGCGCCAAAAGCCGAACCTCGGTGCTTAGCTAAAAATTCAAGGTTGATCGATGGTAAAACGTTTTTTATTTCTTTGATTAACAATGTTTTGCCTGCGCCCGTACTTCCAGAAACAACTAATAATGGTTGCTCAGAAAGTCTTTGCAGCTCATAAAGTAAAAACTGTCGAAAGGCCTTATAACCACCCTTAATACGAGGAAGGTCGAAACTTGCTTCCGTAATCCAAGCCTGACTTATCTTTGAACGAAGGCCTCCGCGAAAACATGTGACAATAGCATCTGAATGTTTTTGTATAAATGAAGTCCATGCAGATATGCGCTCGCGTTTAATAGATCCCGAAATAAGTTGATACCCTAGAGCAATGGCGGCGTCTTGACCTTTTTCTTTGTAAGTTGTACCGACCTCATGGCGTTCTTCATTATTAAGTAACGGTAAATTAATTGAACCTGGAATGTGCCCCAATGCAAATTCAACGGGAGCCCTAACATCAATAATCGGATTTTTTTTTAAAATGATTTCGCGAAAATCTGAAAGATCTTTAAACTCGTTAGTCATATAAGTTGAACAACGGCTCCAGAAGATTTTTCTACTTTTCCGACAACGGTCGTTCTAGGGAATCGCGTCTGCAAAGCGGCTTGAATCTCTACCGCTTTATTTGAATCAACTGAAAGCAGCAGGCCTCCGCTTGTCTGTGGATCTAGTAGTAAAGAGGCCATTACAGGGTCGATTTGTCCCCAATTTACAAATTGATCGACATACTCGCGGTTCGTACGATGAGCTTTCGTTAAAAATGATTTTTCGATACAACTTTTTGCCAACGGCAAAATAGGAACATCACCATAATTTATTTTAAAGTTTTTTTCACTGGCCTTCGCCATTTGCATCGAATGACCTAAAAATCCAAAACCCGTAATGTCAGTGGCCGCATGAATACCAATTTGTAAATCATCTTTAAGTAAATCTAAAACTTGATTGAGCTGTCCCATCGAGGCTAAAGCTTCGCTCATTTCTTCTTCAGAAATTTCAGACCGTTTAAGTCCGGCAGTGATAGTACCCGTTCCTAAACCCTTTGTTAAAATCAAAGTGTCGCCTTCTTTTGCATTACTATTTGACCAAATTTTTTGTGGATCAACATATCCCGTCACTGATAAACCAAATTTCAAAGTGTCGTCGTCTATTGAATGTCCTCCAACTAAAGGAACATCAGCTTCAGTTAAAATATCACAAGCACCTTGTAAAACTTCAATGACAATTTCATTTGGCAAAGTCGCTAGTGGGAAAGCTAAAATTGCCATCGCAGTCTTTGGCGTTCCACCCATTGCGTAAATATCACTAAGAGCGTTAGCACAAGCAATACGGCCAAAAATCCGTGGGGTGTCTACGATAGGAGTGAAAAAATCCAATGTCTGCACTAAAGCTAGTGTGTCATGCACCTTGTATATAGCTGCATCGTCAAAAAGAGATCCATCAATCAATAATGAGGAGTTGCCTTTGGGAAAGGTCACTTGCGATAAAATCTTTCGAAGCTCTGTCGCCGGAACCTTCGCCGCACAACCACCTTTTTGCACGGTTTGCGTTAATCGAATCTTCATGTTGTCATTGGCATTTTTTCCCATGCTTCAAGCTAGCATGGGCTCTTACACTTGAATACCAAAAAGACTAATCTATAAAGGAATGTCTGCACCAGTAAATTCAGTTGCCTAAAATAGCTTACTCTTGTCCTACAAAGGTATTCGATCCTTGGATTAGGTTTAACTTATTTAGACGTAAATAGTCTTTAATGACTTCATGGGCACTAATTCTGTTGCGCTTAACGCAAAAGACTATTCAACTTTGATTTATATTGAATGGAGCATTGCATGACTATTGAAATCAAAAAATTTGGCGAACTCTTATCTTCAAGATCAGCAGACCGAGAAGCCGCTTTAGTCAATCTTTCCTATTTTTTAAAAAGCTCTAGCGAAAATCATCTTGAAATTGATTTTAAAGATGTTCTTGTCATGACACCTTCATGGTTAAGTGAATATGTACAAACACTGCATGAAAAAAAACAAATAAAAATTAAGTTTATGGAATCTGACAGTCCGTCTGTGATTTCATCAATCGAAATAATACAGGGCGAGATTTAATTTTTATAGAATTAATCAAATTATATCCGGTGATATCTGACTGATTCTCTTTTTTGACCGTCATTTGTTTCAACGACTGTTGTACACGACACAAAAAGCAAAAGGCCAAGCATTACGAATAAAATTTTAAACATTGAACACCTCTCCTTTTAGAATGACGTATCAGAGCTATAACCAGGTTAAAGCGCTTGTCTAAACCAATACAGTCTAGTTCATTTTTTAATTTATAGATTCGCTAGACTAGTGTCTGGGTGGCGGTCTAGTTTGCTTCATTTTTAGATTTTAAAAGCCGATAATATCCCCATGGAACGTACTGTGGATATGGGCGTCAATGCCCCTTAAAAAAATCACTGCGAGTGAGCTCGCGGACTTAAATGATTCTGAAATTTTAAAGCTACGCTTTAAAGATCTTTCTTTAAATCTTCAAGATTCTGACGTGTCTGATTTGATCGAAAAACTTCACTCTGAGTTAACAACTAAAGGCTTAAACTTCAAACCAGATTTTTTCTTTGGTGATGAATGGTTTAGCCCCGAAGGCATGAATGCGATTTCGATTCCCTTTTATTTAGCCAGTACCCGCCTTAAAAATTTAGAAAAAGCCAACATGTTAGATGTTGAAGGTGGCGATGCTGCATCCTTTATGCAGCTATTACGTCATGAAGCAGGCCATTGTTTTGATCACTGCTATCAGTTTTCAAAAAGAAAAAAATGGAGCCAAGTTTTTGGTTCCCCAAATCTTGAATACCAACCTGATACTTACCGTCCGCAACCGTACAGTAAAAGTTATGTTAAGCACTTAGACCGTTGGTACGCACAAGCCCACCCCGATGAAGATTTTGCCGAAACTTTTGCCGTTTGGTTAAATCCAGATATTGATTGGCGCAAGGATTATCAAAAATGGCCTGTGGCCTTGGCGAAATTAAATTATTTAAATGAATTAGCTACTGAAAGTTTAACATTAAAAAACTTTTCTGAAGGTGGCAGATACCCCTGTGATGTTAAAAATTTAACGTCAACATTAGAAAAATACTACCAAAAAAGAAAACGTGAAAATGCGGATGAATATCCTGATTTTTATGACAGTGATCTTAAAAAAATATTTAACGGGGCTAATGACTTATCTAAAAAAGAATTTTCAGCAAGCCGGTTTATGAAAAAGCACCGTAAAGCCATCATCGCAGCTGTGGCTTGGGCAACGAACGAAAGAAAGTTCACGATCGATTCGTTAGTTAGACGGCTAAGTTTGCGCTGCCAAGAATTAAATTTAAAACTCGGTAAAACAGAAACCCAAACCACGATGGAAGCCGCCAGTTTTCTAACAAGCTTGGTGAAAAATTATTTATTCACTGGAAAATTTAAACGTGAGGTCTAAATGAAATCTTTAAAAATAATTCTTTTATTTGATTTATCAGTCAAAATCTTACCGGATGAATACGCTGACTACTGGAACACGCCGGATTGGAAAACAGAAAAAGATGTTAAAAAAGCTTTAATTAAATTAGGTCATCAAGTGATCCCTTACGGAATTCACGATGATATTGTCCCATTTATTGAATTAGTCAAAAATCAAAAACCTGATTTGGTCTTTAACATGAGTGAAGCTTTCAGCGGTAAACGTGATTTTGAACCTAACATGACTGCCCTTATGCAATTGGTTGGTGTGCCATTCACTGGCGCCGGCCCCATGAGTCTACAGCTTTGCAAAGACAAAGGTCTGACAAAAGTGATTTTAAACTATCACCAAATTAAAACTCCACAGTTTTTAGTGATTAAAAAATCTAAGTCTATTCAATCGTTAAAAAAGTTTACGTACCCCGCAATTATCAAACCACTTCAACTTGAATCGTCAGAAGGTATTTCGCAGTTTTCCTATGTGGAAAACGAAAAAGAAGCGATGGCTCGAATTAAATTTATTCACGATAAATTTAATGCGGATGCCATCATGGAAGAATTTATTGATGGCCGTGAAGTTTATGTCAGTGTCTTGGGTAATGACAAACTGAATGTATTCCCGCCACGGGAAATGTTTTTTAAACAAATTCCTGAAGATGAACCGAAATTTGCAACCTACAAAAGTAAATGGGATCAAGTTTACCGTAAAAAATGGGGTATCGATTCAGGTTGGGCCGCTGACATGCCTGAAGCGACAAAGAAAAAACTTTTTGATGTGTGTAAAAAAATCTATCGCGTTCTGGGCATTCAAGGGTTCGGGCGAATTGATTTACGCATTAAAGATGGCGAAATTTATTTTATCGAAGCCAACCCTAATCCATCTATAGCTAAAAAAGAAGACTATGCACTATCAGCACATAAAGGCGGAGTCGAATACGAAGACCTCATAGCTAAGATAGTCTCACTTTCTCTAACTGCTTAAGTGTTGTAATCAAATTAACTTGCTTCATTCACTTTTTTAAACTTATAGTGATTAAAAAAGGAGATCAATATGAACGAACTAGTTAAACTTTTAACATCACAGTTGAATATCAATGAACAGCAAGCCACTGGCGGTGCTGGAGCCCTATTGAAAATTGCTCAAGAAAAATTAGGTGGAGATTTTTCAAAAATCACACAAGCTATTCCAGGTCTTGATCAAATGATGGCTCAAGCACCTCAAGTTGCTAATTCACAAGCTTCTGGCTTGGGCGGAATAATCAACTCTGTATTAAGTACTTTTGGCCTTAATAACTCTGGCGCTGCCCAACTTGTGCAGCTTGCGGGACAATTCAAAAATTTAAATTTGGATATGTCATTAGTTTCTAAAATGGCACCAATTATAGTTCAATTTGCTCAACAAAAGGGTGGACCTGTTGTTGGTGAACTTTTACAAAAAGTAATGAAATTTTAATTAGCGCCGACCAAATATTCCACCAAGCAGACCTCTGACGATTTGTTTACCGACTTCGTTAGCGACTGTTCTGGCGGTTGTTTTTAAAACCGCTTCAGCTACAGTTTGTCTTTTTGATGCTGATCGCTCTCTCACTTTAACTTCAGCGGGTGCTTCGGCTTTGGTTGATGTCTTCTGAGTTTGAGTTTTTAATTCACCGAGCTGCTCGTAAGCCGAATTTCGATCAATTGTGACTTCATATTTTTCTAATAAGTTTGATTTTTTAATTAGCAAATTTCTTTCTTCTTCATTAATTAGACCAATTTTTGATTTTGGTGGAATCATATAAACTCTTTCAACTATTGACGGCGAACCGTCAGTGTTTAATGTTGAAACTAATGCCTCACCGACTGCAAGTTCTGTTATTACTTCTGCTGTCCTAAATAAAGGATTTTCTCGCATTGTTTCTGCCACAACACTAACAGTTTTTTTATCTTTAGGAGTAAAGGCGCGAAGCGCATGTTGAAATCGATGGCTCAGCTGCGCTAATATTTTATCCGGAATATCAGTTGGGCTTTGTGTTACAAAATAAATCCCTATACCTTTTGATCGTATAAGCCTTACAACTTGCTCTATTTTTTCGACTAAGACTTTAGGTGTATCATTAAATAGTAAGTGCGCTTCGTCAAAAAAGAAAACCAATTTAGGTTTTTCTAAGTCGCCAACTTCTGGCATATTTTCAAACAATTCAGAGAGCATCCACAGTAAACTTGTCGCATAAAGCTTTGGGGACAACATCAGCTTTTCAGCACTTAAAATATTAACTATACCATTGCCTTCTTTATCTGTCTGAATAAAGTCATTAATATTTAGCATCGGTTCACCAAAGAAAATTCTTGCTCCTTCAGATTCTAAAGTCAGTAATCCTCTTCGTATAGCATTGATACTTGCTACTGAAAATAGTCCGTATTTATCTTGTAGCTCTTTGGCATGATCATTCGTGTATGTCAGTAGTGACTCTAAGTCTTTCAGGTCAATCATATGAAGATTCATTTCGTCAGCAATTTTAAAAACTATTTGCAGTACTGATTCCTGAGTTTCATTGAGCGACATAAGGTGAGACAACATCAATGGACCCATATCTGATATTGTTGCTCTGATAGGCAGGCCTTTTTCACCGAAAATATCCCAAAAACAAACAGGACATTTCTTAAAGTTAATGCTTTCTATACCCAACAGCTTAAATCGCTCATTGATTTTTAAATTACTCACATTCCCACTTGCTGCCAAACCGCTCAGGTCACCCTTAATATCCGTTATAAAAACTGGAACACCAAGATCAGAAAAGCCCTGTGCAAGTGATTGTAGCGTAAGCGTCTTACCTGTGCCTGTTGCCCCAGCAATTAAGCCATGACGATTCGCTAGGCCAAGATTAAAACTGACCGGTTTTAAATTTGATTTACCTATTAATATTTCATATGACATAATAAATACTTCCTTCAAAGTAAATATAGTGAGGATATTAAATGAAATCAATTTTAAATAGTTTGTTAAACGGTCAACGTCGAAGACCACGTCCGCCACGCCCACAAACGATCATTTCCAGACAAATCGGTAAAGCTATAGCTGGTCTAATCTTAGCCGGAGGTGCTGCGTTATTCGGGCTAAATCAAAGCAATAAAGATTCAGATAAAATAGCACTTTCTAATCAAAATCAAGCGGTCCACGTATCTGAAACAGATCCTAATTCAATATTATTGAATGCGCTGAATAAACAAACTGAACTAACATTTGTTGAAATCAAATCCGCTCAAGTTGTGAAACTACTTCGCAATGACAATCGTGGCGCCCGTCACCAAAGATGGCTTATACAACTAACAAATAGCAAACCAATACTTGCAGTTTACAATATTGATTTATCTGACAAAATTCCTCTTTCACCAGGTGATATCATTGATTTGGCTGGCGAACTTAAATTCGACGAAAAAAAGAAAACTCCGCTTATTCACTGGTTACATGATGACCCTCAGCAAAAAAGAAAAAATGGATACGTTATTCACAATGGCAAAAAATACGGAACCGTGCTTCGATAAACTAGCCTTTAATCATCTTCAACCATAATTTGCGTTTAAAAAGTAAGTAATCAACAGTTAGCCCAGCAATGTGACTGACTATTAAAATTTGCATCAAAATTGAAAAAAATTTGTGAATATTTTCAAGCCAATCTTCGCCAAAAAAATAATCGGTTTGCATCATAAAACCAGATACACCTAACAACATGACCAGTAGCCACATCAGTTTATAAACCCAGAACGCTGTCGGTGTATTTACATTTTTTTTAAGACCGTAGATCAATCTAAAAAATATAACTGCCACTGTTGTATAACCTAAATACCGATGTGGCTCATCGCCCTGTTCGAGAATATACAGATTCGTAATAATCGCTAAAGCCACAAACCAGTGGCTCAAACGAATAAATAGTGACCATCTGCGATCTGATTCTTGATTCAATCTAGTTGATTTCTTCTTTAACTTTTTCACCAGTTATCGGATTAAAATAAATTTCTACTCTCTGGCCTTTTTTGTTCCAACCATATATTTCGTAGCAATCACCATCAGTCACTTTGAATTTTTTAATTTTATAACCATCATCTGTTAGTTTTTTTTGAAACACTGTTTGATCTTGCCACTTAGATTTATCTTCTTTTGTACATTTTGGACCAGCATACGAAACTGTTGTTGTTAGCAACGCTATAGTTAATATAGTTAATATAGTTAATATAGTTAAATACATAAAATCTCCTTATTATGCTATACCAGTACTACTCTTCATCTAATTCGTCATCACCAATCACACCTAAACTGTATTTTTCAACACGGTAGCGCATTGATCTAAACGAAATCTTTAAAAGCTTTGCAGCTTTTTTCTTGATTCCACCTGATGAATGAATAGCTTTGATTAATAATTCTTTTTCAATTTGGCCAATGACTTTATCAAGATCTAAACCATCTTCACCGATTTCAATTTCGTTTGATGAGGCCATTTTGCGACCACTTGATGTGTTCACCATAGGCGGTAATGATTCAGGTAAAATGGTTGCGCCCGATTCTAGGGCTACAGTTCTTTCGATCATATTTTCTAATTCACGCACATTACCTGGATAATTATATTTTTTTAAAATATCCATAGCTTCAACTGATATAGTTAAAATCTGTTTATTTAGTTTATCATTATATTTTTTTAGAAAATGTGCTGCTAATAATGGAATATCTTCTGCACGGTCACGTAATGCCGGCGCTTTGATACCAATAACATTCAAACGGTAATAAAGATCTTGTCTGAATGTGTTTTTTGAAACCATGTCTTCAAGATTACGGTTTGTAGCAGCGATAATACGAACTTCTACTTTCATATCATCTGTGGCACCGACCCGACGAATAATACGTTCCTGAATAGCCCGTAAAAGCTTAACCTGAATAGACGCTGGCAGTTCACCAACCTCATCCAAGAACAGGGTGCCGCCGTCAGCGACTTCAAATAGACCCACTTTATCGGCGATAGCGCCAGTGAATGATCCCTTTTTATGACCAAACATTTCTGATTCCATTAAATTTTCAGGGATAGCTCCACAGTTCACAGTGACAAAAGGCTTGTCTTTAAGTGGCCCATTATAATGAATAGCTTTAGCGATGACCTCTTTACCGGTTCCTGATTCTCCAGTGATTAATACATTTGTCGGAGCTTGCGACACTCGTTTTACTAAATTAAACACAGCATGCATGGCCTCAGAGTTACCAACCATATTTTGAAATGAATATTCTTTAACTAATTCTTTTTTAAGAATTCTGACTTCAGTTTCTAAATTTTTAGATCGTAAAGCATTAGAAATATTCAGTCTGACTTCATCGATTTTAAAAGGTTTTGTTAAATAATCATAAGCACCAAGCTTCATGGCTTCAACAGCGGTTTCAGTGGTTCCAAAAGCTGTAATAATCATAAACACTAAATCAGGATAGCTGTCCTTTACGTGTCTTAGTAATTCAATACCCGTCACGTTTGGCATTTGCATATCAGAAATCACCATATCAAAAGATTTTTTAGTCAGGATTTCTTTAGCCTTAGCGCCGTCTTCAGCTGTTGTGACTTCATATCCTTCTTTTTTTAACATGATCTCTAAAAATTCGCGGATTGATTCTTCATCATCGACGACCAGTATTCTTGATTTCATAAATGCTCCCTTAATTAGACTTTCTTAAATTTTATTAAAAACTCAGTCCCTTGGTTCTTTTCAGATTTGACAACAATTTCTGCCAAATGTGATTCTAAAACTTTGTGCGTGATCGCCAAACCTAAACCCGTGCCTTTTGATTTTGTTGTAAAAAAAGGCTCGAAAATTCTTTGTCGGATTTCTTCTGACATCCCCTGCCCGTTATCCGCAATTTTACAAATAACATGATTGCTGTCGGTTGATAGCTCAACTGTTAACTTTGGATTTTCAACATCACTCATGGCTTGAATAGCATTCATCATTATATTTAAAAAACATTGTTTTAATTTATCAGCGTAACCTAAAATATGAACACTTGATAATTGGACTTTAAATTCAAGTTTTTCAGGGCCTTTACGGCTTAATTTAATATTCTGTATGGTTTCATCAAGAACTAAAGATAAATCAATTTTTTTATCAGGTTTTTTTTCTGGTTTTGAATAATCTAAAAATTCAGTTATTAAATTATTTAATCGATCAATTTCTTTTAAAATAATCTTCATCAGTTTTAAATCATCAGGGCTTTGTGATTCGTTCGATAACAACTGAATACTTCCGCTAATGCCAGCTAATGGATTTCTAATTTCATGGGCAATGCCAGCAGCTAACTGCCCGATGGCCGCTAATTTTTCACGTTGTTTGACTTGTTCTTGAAGATGTCGATATTCAGTCATATCGCGAACCATAAATACGTTTACTGATTCATTAATATATTCATCAAAATAAGAATTATTTTGAATATCGTAAATTTTTTTTTGATTCATTTTTGAATTAAAATACTGAATTTCAGAATAGCCTTGGCTTTGAATCTGCTGCCGCATTTTAAGAATATCATCAAGACCTAACATGAGATCATCAGTGAATGTTTTGTTTTGAAAGATGAAATTTTGTTTACTATCTAAGGCAATAAGGCCTGATGGCATTTTTTGCACTAAGATTTCTGTCAATTCTTCTTGTGATCTGATTCTTTTTTGTGTAATGAAGACTTCGTCTTGCAAAGCCGAAAATTGATTTTTAAAGCTTTGAGCAATTACAGTCACAACAAAAAATGAAAAGTTAAATAAAGCTAGTGAGAATATATTTTGCGATCCAATCCATTTTAAACTTGTAAGATTAATCAATGAAAGTGTTATTGAACTGAGAGCGGCCAAGACTAATGCTGATTTTTGCGAAACCTGAAATGATGTTAAAAATAAAAAGACCAACAAGATCACCAAATGATAGCTGACTAATGATGGCTGCAAGTACAAAAATAAAAATAAAATGGCTAAGTCTATATAGCTTGATGTGGTCAGTTCATAATCTTTATTTAAAAATTTGTACAAATAGTGCGAACTACTTAATAAAATTATAAAATAGTAATTAATAGCAAAATCAATTTGAATAAATGGCACTTGAAAAACAAGACTAATTTGAATAAACAAAAAATAAACAAACAGCACGCTACTTAAAAGCTGACTGGGTTCAAAATCTGCTATTTTGATGTCTTGTTGAATTGCATTAGCCAATTGTGTCTCCCATTTGGAAGATAGGCATATACATCGCGACAAGTATGAATGCGATAATACCACCAAGTACGATCATCATAATAGGTTCAATTAGCGAGGTCATCGCGCGAACTGCATTTTCAACTTCATCTTCATAGAAGTCGGCAATTTTCGCTAACATAGCATCAAGTGAACCCGTTTGTTCTCCGATCGCCACCATTTGTGCGACCATCTGTGGAATTTCTTTTTGTCGCGACAGTGGCAAATGAAATGGTTTACCAATCGACACCGCTTCTTTACAGTTTTTTAGAGCCATTTCGATCACATGATTACCAGCCGTGTTGGCTGCAATGTCTATGGCTTCAAGCATATTTACACCAGAACTAAGTAATGTTGAAAGCGTTCGTGAAAGCCTTGCCACACTTGATTTTTGAATCACGTCACCAAAGACCGGCGAATTAATCATAATTTTATCAAATGTTTTTTTACCGTCTTCACTGTTGATGTAAAAAATAATTCCGTAGATAAAAATAAACACACCACCAAGCAGTAAATACCACTTGTTGCGCACTAATTCTGATGCATCCACTAGAATCTGCGTGATCGCTGGCAAACCCTTGCCACTTGATTTGTAAAGCTCTTGAAACTTAGGAATAATAAAAACAATGATCGCTGTAATAATCACAACGGCTGCTACAACAATAACAGCAGGCATGACTAAAGCCCCTTTAACTTGGTTTTTTATTTTTTCATTTTTTTCAGCATATGTTGATAACCGATTTAAAATTGTATCCAAAATACCAGCCTCTTCGCCAGCTTTTACCATATTGCAGTATAATACATCGAAAACTTTTTTATGCATCATCATTGAATCCGATAGTCTTCGACCGGTTTCAATGGATGCTTTAATTTGTAAGACTGATTCTTTAAGCACTTTATCTGGTGTCGATTCAGATAAAATTCTTAAAGAATCCACAATGGGAATTCCGGCATTAATCAATGTTGCAAACTGACGTGTAAATATTTGTAAATCTTTGGATTTGACTTTGTGTTCGAACAAAGCGGCCAGGCTATCACCTGAAGACGCTGGTCCCATAGCCACTTTTAAATTAATGGGCATCAATTGCCGCGCGCGCAATTTAACTTTAGCTTCAACTTCATCACGAGCATCAATAACACCGTTTGATATTTTACCATTCATTGATCGTGCTTGATATTGAAATCTTGCCATTTTCTTTACAATCCCATTTTTTTCAGTTGCTGATCTAAATCATCAGGATGTGGAGTTGATTTAAATGCCGTTTTTATATCAATTTTTCGGCGCACCAAATTTTGAATAATTGACTGGTTAATTGATTGATAGTTTTTTTGTAAAATGTCTTTATCGGCTAATGACATCAATTTTGAAAAATCATTTTCTAACAAAAGCTTCTTAAAGCTATCATGCATGACTAAAATTTCATGTAGACCACTTTCATGTCCCGCTGTTAGTTTTTGATAGCAAACTAACGACAGCACTTCGTAAAATCGTCGTAAATAATGGACTGAGTTTCCAATTTTAGTAATAATCTGATCTAAACTATTTCCAACAGAACTGGCTGACAAGGTCACAAAAACACAACGTCCTTCTTCGGCAAATTTAATCCACTTTTCCCAATTTGCTATTGCGTTGAAGTCGACAACAATAATATCAATGCCATCATAAATTGGATGCTGATAGTCCCAATTCAGTGAATCTTCGTTTAAAAAAACCACTGAATCCATATTTAGACTCACCATTGATGACGAATGACCATGAACAGCCATCAATCGCGGAGAATCCTTTTTAATTTCAGATAATATATTTTTAAGTAAAGCAGTTTTACCCTGATGCTGTTCGCCAACAAATAAGTACAGGCCTTTTTTAATTTTAACTTTATCCCAAAATACAGTTGATTGAATGGATTGTGCGACTTCCAGATCCAGCACTAACGAAAAATAAGCTCTGTGGGAATCACGGTATTCTGAAATCGACAATGACCATTGTTGGTCTTTATTTTGGTAGATAGCTCTGACAAAACCTTTTGTTTCTAAAGTCAATTTTTCGGCATTTTCTAAACAAAGATCTTTTAAGTCTTCCCATTCAGAAAGGCTTAAGTTTTCATGATCTAATTCGACCCATTCGTTCTGGTTTTTAATCAATGTTCTGTGGCCTAGTCGAAATTGAACTTCAGTGGCTGATTTAGATTTAATTTTATTTAAAATATCATTAATCATATGTTGTCTCTCATAGATGAGCTTAAAACTTCATCGATAGTTGTTTGGCCTCTGGCTAACTTCAATATTCCGCTTCGTCTGAGTGTTCTAAACCCTAAATCTTTACATAGTTTTCTCAGTTTTTGCGCTGATGCACCTTCTAAAATGGCTTCTTTAATTTTTTCAGTGATTGGCATCAATTCATAAATCGCAAGTCGTCCACGCACACCTGTGTTATTGCAATTGCCACAGCCACGACCTCGCATAATATTCATATTCGGAATATCGGTTTTATCAATACCCATATTAATCAACGTTGTTTCTGGAACTTGCACTTGTTCTTTACAAGCTTCACAAATTTTACCAACAAGTCGTTGTGCCACGATAAGATTTACTGTTGAAGTAATCAGGTAAGGCGCTACGCCCATTTCAGTCAGACGCACAATTGTTGAAGGCGCATCGTTTGTATGTAAGGTGCTTACTACTAGATGGCCCGTAGAAGCCGCTTTAAATGAAATTTCTGCAGTTTCTAAGTCACGAATCTCACCCACCATAATCACATCAGGATCTTGACGTAAAAATGCTCGTAAAGCTGTACTAAAGTTAAGATCAATATCATTGTTCATTTGAACCTGATTAATGCCATCTAAATTAAACTCAATCGGATCTTCTGCTGTTGCAATGTTGACATCACTTTTATTTAATTCGGCTAGTGCCGAATAAATAGTAGTTGTTTTACCTGAACCTGTTGGGCCTGTGATCAACACCATACCTTGAGGCATATTCACGCATTCTTTGAAAAGTTTCAGATCATCTTCTTCAAATCCTAATTTAGTCATGTCTAATTGAAGATTTGATTTATCCAAAAGACGCATAACGATTTTTTCGCCCCACATCGTTGGCACAGAACTCACGCGAAAATCCATTTCTTTATTTTCTTTAGCTAATTTAATTTTCAAGCGACCATCTTGTGGACGTCTTTTTTCAGCGATATCCATTTTTGACATAATTTTAATTCTGGCCATGATCGCAGGCCCTGAAGCCAACGGCGGGTTAGCCGCATCAATCAATATCCCATCGACACGAAAGCGAACACGAACACGTTTTTCATAAGGCTCAAAATGAATATCAGAGGCCCGTCTGCGCATAGCTTCAATCAGTACTCCATTCACAAATTTGACAATCGGTGCATCACTGGCATTCGCATCACCAACATCAACGCTGGCACTACTGAGCGCTAGGTCATCTGCTCCAGCTTCTTCATCGATATCTTTTTGTGATTGACTAAAACCGCCATAAATTTTTTCGATGGCATTTGCGATCGCATAGTCAGTTGATAAAACGGGTTGAATTTTACATTTTGTTAAAAATCTGATCTGATCGCGAATATCAATATTTGATGGATCAGAGAAAGCCACAACTAAAGTTGTCCCCGCTTTAGAAACAGGAATAATCGCATGTTTTTCACAGAAATCACGCCCCACTAACGAAGTCGCTGATGGATCAATTTCAACTTGTGTTAAATCAACACCTGGAATGCCGTATTGTTTTTCAAGCGCGCGTAATATTTGACTATCTTTCAGCATACCTGAACTGATAATGATCGAACCTAATTTAGTTTTCGATTTGACGGATTCCTGCAAAGCCGCTTGCAATTGGTCGGGTCTGATAAGGCCTTGTTTTATTAATATTTCACCTAGCTTTGACATACTGATATATGCTACAGCGAGTGACGTTTTTTGTAACTAGACTTTGGTTGAATTATTCAGGTTATTTAAAATATTTTTAGCATATTCATAGCGATAGCGATGAAACTCCACTGAGGAAATCACTTTCAAGTCTGCTTTCTCTGCTTCTTCGAATAAAGTAGGGTCAAAAAAGTGATTTAAATCCAAAAATAAAGACCCTTGGGACAAGAAATTAAAATAAGTCAAAATTTCGACCATTTCGGGATGATTCGCTAATTCAAAATCAACAATTAACACACTTGAAGTTTCGGGCGTATTGGCCATTTCATCATAAGATATTTGCTGAATCTTAACATCGAACAGAATTTTTTGCGCAGCTGTTAGTTTTTCATTAAAAAATAAATTATCAGGTGAAACAATATAGATTTTTTTAAAACCAAGTTGCGATAAAGCCAAACTGTAGATCACTAAAAACGAATATTCCCCAACAAGCACTGCACTTTTTGTTGAGTCTATTTCTAAACCTTTTGTCTCAATAAAACTTTTCAAAGCGATCGAACCCAAATTGTACGGCTTATAATGATTTTGTTTTCTAAAAATAACATCAAAAGCTTTTAGTGCACTAACTTCCCAATCTAATTCTTTGGCGTGATCTATGTAATCACTTTTAGACTGTTCATCCATTTCAATAATATCAAAATTATTTTTAAATAAATCTTCTGGTGAAATATCTTCGAAATTGATTTCTACAGCATCAGTATTTTGCGGGTCTTTTTTTAAACTTTCAGCTAAGACATCACCGTGTAAGTTTTTTGAACGATATATTTTCATGTTTTTTTCTCACTCTGCTTGCGTTCAAAGAAAAGCTTTCCTGCCTGCACATCACTATGAATTTGTTTTTTTAAAGATTCAATGCCGTCAAATTTCATTTCATCGCGGTGAAAATGGTGAAGTTCAACCTTAATCTGTTCGCCATAAATTTCTTGATCAAAATCAAATATATGTGTTTCAACTTTTAAATATTTTCTTTCATTTTCAAATGTTGGGTTGTACCCGATATTTGTAATCGAACAATGCACTTGATCTTTTAAATAAACTTTTGAGAAATAAACCCCAAGTCGCGGTGAAAAATCAATATCAGGACTGATATTTGCGGTGGGTACCCCGATTTGACGGCCACGCTTGAAACCCATCCGAACTGGTCCTCTGACATAGTATAATCGACCCAATAAAACATGTGCCGATTCGATGTCCCCCTTTTCTAAATACAGTCTAATTGCTGACGATGACACCACTTGGTTTTGAATTTCAAAAGCAGGCACAACGGTTAAACCTATGTTTTTCTTTGCACAGTATTCTTGCAAAAAACTAATATTTCCTGATCGATTATGACCAAACGAGAAATCATAGCCCACAACGATATGTTTGGGTTTAAAATGCCTCACAACATACAGATCCATGAATTCATCAGCTTTCATCAATGAAAAATCTTGAGTAAACTTTTCCTCAATTAAATAATCTATTCCAAGAACTTCTAAGCGTTCGGCTTGATCGTTATAGTCAAATAATCGGTGGGTCGGAGCCTGAGGATTTAATAGTGTTCTTGGATGAGGCTTAAAAGTACACACTACTGAAAACACATTAAGGCGTTTTGAACAGCTCTTAAGCTCTGACATCAACTTTTGATGACCTAGATGCAAACCATCAAAATTACCAATGGTCATCACTGAAGATTCTAAATGCGGTAATGATTGATCAACTGTTCTTATCCACTTCATAGGTCGTTTTTTGCCTGTTCTGTCATTTGATCTACTATACCAATACTCATGATTGAAACTCGAGCTGAAATAGGTTAATTTTGCATTGCGTGAAAAGAAATATAAGTCAGCTGATTTTTAAGGTGAGTTTATGGCTCAAGTGGAGCCTAACCAAAAAAGGTTTTTGGACTCGTGCTGTTTTATGCTGGTTAATATCGATCGTTTTACTAAAATTCGATGAAGTTGATTTTTACGACTCCCGTTTTAAAATACGCGGTCCACAAAAAGTCACTGAAGAAGTCGTTCTGATCACGGCTAACCCACAGGATTTTTCACAAGGCTATGACCGCGAAACTGAATCGTTGATTGCGATGAACGAATTTCAACAGTTCAACGATGGTTTTTTCTGGGACCAAAAACTGTGGTATCAAGTTCTTCACAAAATTTTAAAACAAAACCCTAAAAGCATTGGCGTGACTTTGTACTTCGGTGAAAATCTGGGCCGCATTAATTTGTCTCAAGCTGAAGACATGGTTTTCAAAAATGATAAAGTGTTTTGGGCCACTAATTCAGGTCAACTTGATAAAATGTCACTGCCGTTTGCAACAAAGGCCGATAAATCAAATATTGGTCACGTTGAACTTTTGCGCGATGAAGATGGCGTGATACGAAGACTTCCCGTTACCAACAGTCTACTTGAAGATTTAGCTCATAAAATGACTGGAACTGATTCGCGACAAGGGCGGGACTCATTAGCTGTTATTAACTACAAAGGCCTAGATCTTTTTAAACGATACACTTTATCCCAATTGATGACAGATGAAATTCCTAAAACAGCCCTAGTCGGAAAAACTATTTTCATTGGTGTTGATAAATCAAATCAATTTCAAGTTCCTACGCCATTAGGCTTTATGAACAAACATGAATTATGGGCGCAAATCACGGACAATGTAATTTCAAATCAATTTATTAAAAAAGGACCTTTATTATTAAATAGCGTCCTGCTTTTTTCATTGATGCTATTAGCGGTCTTTGTCATTACCCATTTTCCGCAAACTGTTTCGGCTTTTATTTTTGTTTGGATCGCAGCGCTCTGGAGTGCTTTTTCTTTGTGGGCTTTTGATACATTTTCAATTTGGATTCCTTTAGTCAGTCCGCTTGTCTTATTGCTACTGATTTGGATTTTATACATTGGTTATCACGTACTTTTGATCGAACGAGCTCATGAAGCCTTGCAGCAAGAACAGCGTTATTTAGCAGAGCTTGAACAACTTAAAAATAATTTTGTAAGTCTGATCAGTCATGATCTAAAAACTCCGATCGCAAAAATTCAGGCCGTGTTAGACCGCCTGGAAGTGCAAAAAGATATCCCGACCGAATTGACGGAGGATTTCGTCAATCTAAAAAGTTATTCAGAAGAACTGAATCGTTATATCCAATCCATTTTAAAAGTCTTACGTGTTGAATCCAGAGATTTTAAAATTCTTAAAGAAACTGCTGATATTAATTCAGTGATTGAAAATGTTGTTGAAAGATTAACCCCTATTGCTGAAACCAAAAAAATTTCTGTAGATCTTAAGTTAGAGCCAATCTTTTTGATTGAATTTGATGTGACGTTAATGACAGAAGTTTTTCAAAATTTAATTGAAAATGCAATTAAGTACACACCACCCAATGGCAAAATTCAAATTAAGACCACAGAAACAGACACTGAAGTTCTGATCGAAATTCAAGATTCAGGCGAAGGCATTACTCAGGATGATCAAATTCATATCTGGAAAAAATTTGTTCGCGGAAAAACCCAGGATCAGAAAACAAAAGGCACAGGCCTTGGGTTATACCTAGTTAAGTATTTTATCGAACTACATGGCGGAAATATTCATTTAAAATCAGTATTAGGACAAGGTACAATTTTTTATGTCAGACTGCCTATTGAATCAACACCAGACACTCATTAAACGGAGAAAAAGATGAAATTAAAAACTTTGATTGTGGATGACGAAAGCGAACTTAGAAAATCAGTGGCCAGTATTTTAAAGACATCAGTTTCAGATATGGAATTTGAAATCTCAGAAGCCACTAACGGGTTAGAAGCTATTCACAAAGTGAAAGAATCATCATGGGATTTAATTCTAATGGATGTTAAAATGCCTGAAGTCGACGGCCTGGAAGCCCTTAAACAAATCAAAGAACACGACCCAAGAACTTTTGTCGTGATCATGACAGCACATAGTAATTTAAATGATGCTGTAGTCGCTATCAAAGAGGGCGCTTATGACTACGTTGAAAAACCAGTTAGCCCTGAAAAACTATCTAGCATCGTTAAAAAAAGCATTGAAGCCCATTCAATGATATCTGATTTAACTGGATCTAATCCTATATTTGATGACGACATAGAAAGTGAAATCGTTGGTCAAAATAGTAAAATGAAAGAAGTTTTTAATCTCATTTATAAACTGTCTAAAGTCGAAACCACTGTGCTGATCCGTGGTGAAAATGGAACTGGTAAAGAACTTGTTGCGAAAGCCATTCATTTCAATTCACCAAAGAAATCTGGATCGTTTGTAGCAATCAATTGTGGGGCTATCCCCGAAAACCTGATGGAGAGCGAACTTTTCGGTCACGAAAAAGGGGCCTTCACTGGTGCGATCGAACGTAAAATTGGAAAATTTCAGTTAGCCAACAACGGAACTTTATTTTTAGATGAAATTGGTGAATTAAAACCAGAAATGCAAGTGAAGCTTTTAAGAGCTCTTCAAGAGAAAAAATTTACTCCGGTCGGAAGCAATCGTGAAGTAAAAACCAGCGCACGAATCATTGCAGCAACAAACAGAAACCTTGAAAAAATGATGGAAGAACAAGAATTTCGTGAAGATCTGTTTTACAGATTGAACGTTATGCCGATTTTTTTACCGCCTTTACGCGAAAGACCTGATGATATTGGTGAATTAGCTCATAGATTTTTAGAAAAGTTTTCTAAAAGTCATGGTAAAGTTATTCACTCAATTTCACCTGACTGTTTGGATCTGATGAAGAAATACAAATGGCCTGGGAACATTCGTGAGCTTGAAAATATAATTGAAAGAGCTTTCATTGTTGAATCAACCGGCACAATGACTCTTTTAAGTTTACCTGAAAACATCAAACTAGGTTTAAACTTTGCGAATACAAATCAGCCTGCGACTTCAGGTCCGCAAGCTATGCTTGATTCTGGCGCTGGTTTAAACTTTGAAATATTCAAAGAACAAGCAGAAAAGGATTTTATCATTAGCGCATTAAAAGCGAATAAAGGTAAAATTAATCAGACTGTAGCCCAAGCTAATATTCCGAAAAATACTTTACTCAGAAAAATCAGAAAGTACGGAATTATCGTCAAAGACTATTCGAACTGATTTTTGATGACAGCTATAACTGTGGCTGCCGAAATATCTTTCATACAATTGTGATGTCCTAACGGACACTGTTTATGTCCGTGCTTTCCACAGGGTCTACAATCAAGATTGTTGTTTTCAATTACCACACTGCTGTTAATCCAAGGTCTAAAACCTAAATCTAAGGTTGTCGGTCCAAATAAAGCTAATACTGGTGTGCCTACACTCGCTGCCATATGTGAACTTGAACTGTCGTTACCCACAATAAAATCACAGGTCTTTAAAATTTCAAGCGATTCAGTTATTTTTTTTTGACCCGCTAAAACCTGAGCTCTTGGTTCTGCTAGATGAATTCTTTCGGCGATAATGCGCTCATCAGCTCCACCCATTAAAAAAACTTGATAATTTTGATTACACAAGTATTTGGCAACCTCAGAAAAACCGTCTTCAGTCCATTTCTTAGTAGCCCATACTGAACCTGGAAAAATAGCCACTTTATGACTTTTTATTTTATTCTTAGTCTGTGATTTATTTTTAAATTGAAACTGATCAGGAATGGGCTGATCTATTTGATTTAAATAAGTCCAATCTTTAGATTTGAGCAATTGATCCAATTCTGAATCAACTAAACGTAATAAAGAAAGCTGTCTTATTGGATCAGGCCATGATTTGGGATAGATCACACTTTTTGAAAAAAACAATGAACCAATACCTACCTTAAAGCCAATTCTGCTTTCAGCTTTAATTTTAAAACTAAATAAAGCGCTTCTAAATGATTTATGCAGACAGAAAACATTTTGCACAACATGTTGGCGATTGATTAAATGAACAGCGGTTTCGTACGACTGATTATTACCTTTTTCGATCTCTATAAGCTGATTAACCAAACCTTCATGCAGAAAAAAATTAGCTACACCTTTTTTACAAACAAGAACAATATTATCGTCAGGATAAATTTTTCTTAACCAATTAAAAAAAAGAACTGATAAAAAAACATCCCCAATAAATGCCGTTTGAATAACAACCTGAGTTTTTTTAATCACTAAAAACCTCTAGTTTTAAATTTTACCTGTTAATTTGCCCTTGCCTAATTTCAATCACTTCAGAAACAATTGTTCCAATTTTAATTTTAGCTTCGATGCGGACGATATATTTTCGATCGTCGTTTGTGATCCAGAGAAAAACATCCCCAGTTTGTGTCAGCGCCCCGCGGGAAAGGATGCTGGCTTTAATCTTTATTGTTTTAAAATCACCAGCTTCTGTTTCAAGTGTTTCTTCAGCGATAGCTGTGCCTTTAAAAACAATGTTCTTTTTGTCTTCTGCCACTTGAAAGGCAATTTCTTTGCCAACTTTCCAATCAAAAATTCTCATGTAGTACAAACCACTAAATGCATTTTGCGAATAAGGTAGAATATCCCATGAAAATTTTCTTTCTTCTTCACCACTTTTTTCAGTGTATTTTTTTTCCCAAAAACTAGCTTTGTTGGTTTGGAAATCAAAATAAGATTGTGACTGAGCTAATTTTCCAGATTCTTTAATACTGATCTTTAAAACGTGTGGCACAAGTTCTTCAAAATCTAAAAATGTATTCACTTGATCATCCACTGAATAAAAATTAGAAAACAGTCCGCTTGATTTTAAACCCACAAAGAAATGATAAGACAAACGCTGATTAACTTGCGCCATAGGTTTAACTTCCATGGTTAGCAGCCCAGCTTTGGCTGTAAAGTAACTCATCTCATGAATAACTTTTTCACCCACTGTGAATGGATCTTTAATGGGGCGACGCTGCCCGTCTTCAAAACCAATACGGTCTTCGACATCTGGTTGGCGCTTCTGTGTTTTTTTCGGTGTTACTATTTTTTTTGTGGCTTTAGTTTTAACGATAGGTGCTTTTTTTTGTAGAGGAAGTTCTTTTGTGGTTTCTACAACTGGTGAAGACACCGCTGTATCTACACTTATGATTTCAACTTTTCTTTCAAATTCTTCATTTTTAACAAGCAGCTTTTCTTTTTCATATTTTAGATATTTTGAAGAACAACTGACTAAAAATAAAATAAAAATAAACTTTTTCATTCAAAGTCCTTCCAACGTTTATGAACCCACATCCACTGTTCAGGCTGAGACCTGATTATATCTTCAATAGCCGAATTAAATTTTTGGGTCATTTTCTGATACTTACCCTCTGAATTGTCATTCTGAAATTCAGATAAATCAATAGCTGGTTTGAATACAATATGCATCTTCTGATCAGTGCCCCAGTACGTGTACATTGGCATCACAGGCTTTTCAGTTTTTGCTGCGAACAAAGCTAGACCATAGGCTGTCCCCGTTTTGTGACCAAAAAAACTTGTTTCAACTCCGTAAGGTTTACCCATAAATTGATCAATAACAAAAACAACACCACGATTTTTTTTTAGAGCTTTTAATATTTCAAAAGCATTTTGTCGGCCATGAGCATCGATAAATTCTGTTTTTGATCTTCCCCGTAGCGAAAACCAAAACTCATCCATAAATGCACTACGAAATCTTTTGCTAATTAAACTGAGTGGTATTATTTTTCGACTCACAACGGTCGCACCCAAATCACCACTGCCAATGTGTAAAGTCAGAAACAAAGCTGCTTTTGTAGTATCTACATTTTCAAGACCGTGAAAAACGACATTTTTATTAATCCATAAATCACTTAAATAAGGAATTTCTAAAACATTTAGAAAACTTTTTGACAAGGTTTTAATACTATTTTTATAGATAGACTGTTTAGTTGCCTCGTCAGAATGTGGTAATGCTTTATCAATATTTGAATAGACAACTGACTTTCTAATTTTAAACAAATCCACCCAAATAAAAGCTAAGACTTCAATAATTGTCGTTTTAACATACTGTGGGCACAGGTTTAAAATAAAAGCCATTAAATGGCTAAAACAACGCGCAAATCGTCTCATAGATTTTAACTTCCTCGTACGGTGAAATTTTAATCTGGGCCTGTAAGACCTGTGCACTCTTTAATAAACCAATATGATTTATCTTGATCATATCTTTTGCTGTAGTGCAGATGATTTCTGCTTTGCTCTTTAAAAATTTTTGATAGATATCATTTTGGTCTGTAGAGCTGTAAACCCTGTGGTCTGGAAATATTAGATGATCAATGATTTGAATTTTTTGATCGATTAAACTTTTTTCGAATGATTTCGGATTTGCAATTCCTGAAAATAAAAAAGCCTTTGCATTTTCAGAAACATTTTGATCAAAATTTGTTAATAGATCACTTTCAATAAAATTTAAATTATTTATTTTTTGTTTTAAAAACTTTAGCGTGCCAGAATTGGCCTGATTCACTTTTGTAAGAATAACTAACCCTGCTCGATTAAGGGATCTAAAATCCTCGCGCAGATGTCCTAGTGGTAATAAATTATAGTGTTGTAAATTTTGCGTAGTATCTAAAAGTACAATATCTAAATTTCGTTTTAATTTTCTGTGTGAAAATCCATCGTCAACTAATACTAAATCTATTTTGCTATTTTTTGATTTATAATACTGCATAGCTGTCTTTACAGTTTCTGACTTATTTGGTCCTGACCAAACATTCACATCAGGATATTTTTTTTTAATCAAACACGGCTCATCACCATAGGCATAAACTGATTCAATTGAATCGATACTGACCTCCTGTGGTTGTTTTGTTTTTGCTTTATAGCTTTTAGATACGACCAGAATGTTTAATTTTAAATTTTTATTATTTAATAATTGGATTAAATACATAATAAAAGGTGTTTTACCTGACCCACCAGTTGTTAAATTACCCACAGAAATAACCGGACAATGAATTTCTGACTGCGAGCTTTCTATAGAATCGTAATATTTATTCCGTAGATGCATGAACAAACTATAAGGGTTAAGTAAATTCACGATAAGTCCTTTTGACAAGACTTCATTAAAGTTTCTGCAACTTTTCGTGTCGCTCCGGCTTCACCGAGTAACTTTTTAAGTTTTGATAAATCTTGAACAATTTGTCTCTCGAATTCAGGCTGCATGATCATCCGATCAATTAACTTGGCCAGATCTTCAGGGTTAGCTTCCGCTTGAAATCTTTCGGGGACGACTTCTTTATCTAAAATTAAATTAACTAAGCCAAAATACTTAACACCACGAACTAAAAATTTAGCCAAGAATCCAGTCAGTTGATTTAATTTGTACATAATAACCATAGGCTTTAATTGCAAACCCACCATCAGTGTCGCAGTACCTGATGCAACTAATACATAGTCAGCCATGGAAATCATTTTGTTAGGATCATCTTGAATAAAAGTAAAAGGGAAATTAACGTTATCACAATACTGCTGAATAACTTCTTTGGATAAAGTTGGTGCCACAAAAACAGTGATTCGAATATCAGGATGTTTTTTTAAAAGAATTCTTGCTGTTTCAATTTGTGTGGGGAAATTACGCTCTATTTCACCTTTTCTTGATCCTGGCATAAGTGCCAACACTTTTTCAGTTATGCTAATCCCATATTTCTGGCGACTACGTTTTTTAAGATCTGAATCAAAGTATTCATCTTTAAGTTCATCTAGCAGCGGGTGACCAACGAATTCATTAGGAACTTTGTATTGATCATAAAAATCTTTTTCAAAGGGTAAAATCACAAAAACTTTGTCACAGAATTTTTTGATTTGATGAACACGGCCTTTTCGCCATGCCCAGATCTGGGGTGATATATAATAAAAAACTTTAATCCCAGCCTGCCCCATTTTTTTCTTTAATTTTTCAGCTAGACGCAAATTAAAATCAGGGTAATCAAGAAGCAAAATGAAATCTGGTTTCTGCTCTAAAGCTTCATCCACAAGTTGATTAAAGATATTTTTCAATTCACTGTAGTGTTTTAAAACTTCAACTAGACCCACAACAGCCATATCTTCAGACCGACCTATTCGGCGCATTCCTATGTCTTCCATGGCTTTTGTACCTACACCAAAAATATCAGCTTCAAACTTAACACTTTTCCAGTACTGCATGATTTGCAAAGCATACTGAGCACTGGAAGCTTCCGCTGCTATGATCATAATTTTGGGTTTAGAATCTTGTGATTTTTTTTCAGCCATCAATAAATTTTCTTTTGATGCATAATTCTTTCGATGATTGTTTCAATCATTTTTAAAGCAGCGCTGGCCTCTTCACCAGTGATTGCCACCGATTTTTGGCCAGAAACAACATCAATAAAGTGATTGATTTCAAGCTGAAGCGCATCGACTTTTTCAACTTTAAAAGGGGTGACAACATGATATGGGTCTTCTTTAAGACGTGTTAAAATTTCACCTTCAAGTGTCGCTGTATTTAAATAAATAGATCTATTTTTTTGAATCGCACGGTAATTTCTTGAGATAACCGGATGCACACGTGAATTATTAATTGTTACTTGCAGTCCTGATTTTAATTTCAATCTAACAGAGACATCATCAATTGTCGGTTGAATAAACTGTGAACCTTGGGCTTCGAAATCTACAACATCAGATTTAAAAATAAAATTGATTAAATCTAAATCATGGATCATCAAATCATGCAGCACACTGACATCAGCACCGCGCATTCTAAATGGGGCTAAACGGTTGATTTCAAAGTAAGTTGTCTGATCAGCAGAATCCAGAATAATTTGGTAAGACGGGTTAAATCTTTCGATATGCCCAACTGAAAAAATCACATTGTTTTTTACAGCTAAATTAGATAATTCAAAACCCTGAGCACTTGTAGCCGCAATGGGTTTTTCAACTAAAGTAGGAATTTTATTTTTTAAAAAATGCAGCGCTAAATCATAGTGCGCCTGTGTGGCCGCAGCAATTGTGACGAAATCAACATTTTTAGTGACTTCATCTAAATCTTGAAATGCTTTAACAGATAGTTCAGCTGCAGTTTTTTCGGCCTGAGGTTTATGAAAATCATAAACTCCGACTAAATCAGCAGATGAAGAGGCCTGAATTTTCTGAGCATGAAATCGACCTAAATATCCAACTCCAACAACAGCGCCTCTTAATTTTTTCATATTTATTCGTCCTGATTTGCAGAACCGACCGGACCACGGTGAATAGCGATTCCACGTTTTGATGATTTTACAAAATGAATCAGTGCATTTACATTTTCAGATAAATGACATTCACTTTGAATTCTGGCTAATGCTTCGTCAACAGTGCCTTTACCCATAATAATAATACGTATGGCTTTATGCACGTTAGCGACTTCTTCTTTTGAAAAACCTTTACGAAGTAGACCCACTTTGTTTGTGGCTCTAACAACTGCATAGTTTCCTTGAGCTCTTGAAAATGGTAGAATATCTTTATTCACAATACTTGAGCCCGCAACAAATGAATACCGACCTATTTTTGAAAATTGATTAAAAGCACAGACTCCTCCGATGACGACATTGTCCTCAACTTCGCAGTGACCACCAAAGTGAGAATTATTAGCCACAATAACATTGTTTCCAATTTTACAATCATGTCCTACATGGGAATAAGCCATAAAATAACAGTTATTACCGATGACGGTTGATCCATCACCTTTTGATGTGGCTAAGTTGAATGAAGTGAATTCGCGGATAACATTGTTATCACCGATGATTAATTTTGTGGGTTCAGATTTATAGCTGATATCTTGCGGTGGCCCGCCGATAACAGCGCCCGGTGAAATCCGATTATTTTTACCTATTTCAACAATGCCATATTTAGATCCGATCGTTGCATGCCCTTCAATAAAGGTTCCACGGCCAATTTTAACTGTGCCTTGGATATTGCAATAAGGGCCAATTTCAACATCATCTTCAATAACTACATTTGTTGATAAAATACTCGTCGGATGAATTTTCATAAAAACTATTTTTCTTTATCAAAAGCTTTAATCACGTCTTCAGTTAAATCAGCTTCAGCTGCAGCGTAAAGCACGATCTGTGCATTTTGATTAGACTGAATCACTAAAGTTAAACCTTTTTCTTTGGCCATTCTTTCAATCACTTTTTTCATTTTTTCAACAATCGGAGCTAGTAATTCAGATTCTTTTTTTGCTAAATCTGACTGAGCTTTTCCCGCTGTTTGATTAAATTTAGACATCTCTTCTTGTAGTTCTTGAGCTTTTTTAGCAAAAGCTTCTTCAGATAAAACTGAGCGTTTCTTTTCAATATCTTCACGCATTTTTTCAATATCAGCTTTTTTCTTTTCAAGTTCTTTATTTTTCTTTTCAGCATCTTTAGTCATGTCGGCTTTGGCTTTTTTACCAGATTTAGATGTTTGAATGGCTTTTTGAATATCAACATAGGCCATTTTAAATTCAGCATGTGCATTTAGCGTTAACGCTAAGACCGCTGTAAAAATCATTTTTGTTAATGTTGTGTTTTTCATTTAAAACTCCTTTAATTGTTTTAATATTTTATTTAAAAATTATTCTCGCTAAAATGGTGGTCCAATTGAAAACTCAAAATTCACTGAGTTGTCATTGAAATCATCCGTTTGCATTGGCCAGCCCCATTCGAATCGTAACAACCCTAGTGGTGACTGCCATCTAAACCCAATACCAAAATCACTGACAAATTTTGATGATGTGACTTCATCTTCAGCTTGTCCTAAGTCATAAAATGTAACACCTGTTAGTCCAGCTTCTTTAATTAAAGGGAATTGTAACTCCGTTTGAAATAGAACCTGCTTTGTTCCGCCGACAATCAAATTTGCTAGGCGTCTTTTCTGTTCAGCGGTTGCGTTCGCATTATGAAACGGAGACCCCGGTGTTCCTATGGCATCAAAGCGCTGTTGTGAGAATGCTCTTTTACCTATTGATGAAGTTCCGAATCCACGTAATGTATACGGTCCACCTAGTTGATAGGTTTCAGAAAACGGAACAGATCCGTCGCTTTCAAGCGGCTGAATATTTGAATACGATAAATTATTTCTCCAAACCACATCCCAAAATAAATTGTAGAAAAACCGAAAACGCCCAGAAAATTCTTGATAGCGAAGATCACCACCAAAGCCAGTTCGCTCATAGCTAATATCAGTGTAAATCCCCTTAGATGGTGAGAACCGATCATTTCTTGTGTCGTATTCTAATGTGGACTGTAAAGCTGATGTGACACCATTGGCTGTGTCTAGCGGATAAATCAATGGGTCAGTGTTTTCATTGGCAAACAAATCAGTTTTATCTAGGCGGTAACGAAGATACGCCCGCGTATAATCACCATAAACAGGATGGCCAAATCGGATGTTTCCGCCGGATTTACGAATATCATAGTTAATTCTTTGTTTGTTTTCTAAATAAAATAAATCAAAACCTGAAGACCATTTCGTATCGTAAAAATAAGGGTCAGTTAAACTTAATTTGTAATCCTGTCGATATTTGGCGGCATCAATACGGGCTTCAAGAGACTGGCCTAAGCCTCTGAAATTGTTTTGTTGAATTGATCCACCTAAGCTAAAACCCTGCGAATTTCCGTAGGCCGCTGTTAACTGAATTTGTCCTGTATTGCGTTCTTTGACGACGATTTCAATATTTAATTGATCAGGCTTTTCTGGTGGCGTACTAGTTTTAAAATTCACTTCTTCAAAAAAACCAAGGCGTTGAATATTTTCTAGTGACTGGCGTTTGCGGGTTTCATTGTAAAGTTCACCCTCTTCAATTTTTAATTCACGACGTAACACCTTGTCTCTGGTTTTTGTATTTCCTGTAACAGAAATATCTCCGAAATAAACTTTACTGCCTTTTTCAAATTCAAAGACCAGATCAACTTTTTTATCTGAATCACGAAAATTATAACGTGGAATCACGTTGGCAAAAGCATAACCTAAATCACCATATTTCGCCTGCAAATCAGTGATATCTTTTCGCATGACTTCAACTGAAAAAAGACCATTATCTTTAATTTTAATTGATTCCATCAGTTCTGATTTTGGAAATAATAAATCCCCAGAAAAATCAATATCCCCTACTGAATACTGATCACCCTCTTCAATGTGATAGGTTATATAAATTGATTTTTTATCAGGCGTGACTGTCACAAGCGGACGATCAATTTTAACTTGTAAAAAGCCTTCATTCCAATAGATGTATTTCATCACTTGAAGATCTTGATCGAAGGCCTCTTGCTTAAAAGAACCAGAACTGCTCATGGCTGAGAAAAAACCAGCTTCTTTTGTAAAAAGCTTATCTTTAATCTGATTATCTTTTAAAATTTTATTTCCTAGTAAAGTGATTTTTTTTACTTTCACTTTGTCATTTTCAGTGATGACATACTTAACCCGCACTGATTCATTTTTGACAATATCTTCAATGACTGGTTCGATTTTAACTAAATAAAAACCTTTTTCTTCATAGAACTTGAGTAGCTTATCCACACCTTGTTGAATCTTTGTGTAATTAATCACTTCATAGGTTTTTAAACCAGACTGCACTTCAAGTTCGTCAGTTTTAACTTCTGAATGACCTTCAAAAACAACTTCATTGATGACTGGCTTTTCAGTTATTTTATAAATTAATTTAATTTCATTTAAGTTTAAATTTTCCTTAAGAACTTCGATTTGAACGAAAAAATTCATTGCGAATAAATTTTGAATATCTATAGAGGCATCTTGGCTTTTAAAAGGCTGTCCAACTTGAGAGTTGATTTTTGCAAGAACTGCATCTTTTTCGATTTTTTTAAGACCTGTCACTTCTATTGATTTTACGATTTGTTTGCCGGTTTGCAGACTAGGTTTCGTATTTGGAGCAGCCCATACAAAGTGGCTTTGAAGAGGTGAACTCAAGATACAGAAATAGATGAGATTTTTAAGTAAGTTATTCAACACCAAGTAAGGCTAACTAGACTTTAGTTTGATGTCAAACAGCCATCTTTCATTCGATAAACTTTCGAAAAACGCTCTGCAAATTGTAAATCATGAGTTACGACAACCAAAGTCAATCCGAGTTGTTTATGCAACTCAAAGAAAAGTTCTTGAATCTTCCGAGAGTTCTCAGAATCAAGGTTTCCAGTAGGTTCATCTGCTAATAAAACGCGCGGATTTCTAACCAGTGCTCGCGCTATAGACACACGTTGTAATTCGCCTCCGCTCAGCTGATTCGGGTAGTGATGGAGTCGATCAGTTAAGCCTAAATGTGTTAATAATTGCTCTGCTTTTTCAGTGGCTTCTTCTTTGTTTTGATCAGCTAAAAGCGCAGGCAAATAGACATTTTCTAAAGCTGTTAATTCATGAATTAAATGGTGAAATTGAAAAACAAAACCCATTTTTTCGCTTCTGAATCTAGCTAAGTCTTGATCGGACATTCGCGTCAAAGATTCGCCTTCAAAATAGACTTCGCCTTGGGTTGGCTGATCTAAAGTTCCTAAAATTTGCAATAAAGTTGATTTTCCTGCACCTGATGATCCTAAAAAACAAACGGCATCGCCTTTTTTAATTTCAAGACTGACTGAATCTAAAACTTTCACGTCCTGCCCGCCCGTATTAAATATTTTAGAAAGTCCTTCGCCTTTAAGTAAATAATTATTTTCCATACTGATTAATCCCTTCTTAATCCTTCAACAACAGTCAGTAAACTTCCCTTACGGGCCGGCGAATAAGTCGCTATCAAACATGTTATTAAAGTTGTGATAAATATAATCAATAAATCAATAAAACTCATTTGCACGTCTATTCGGTCAATTTTGTACACCGATCCTGAAACAACTGGTGAAACCAATTGTAAATACATAAATCCACGCGAAAGAATAAAACCTAAAACAAAACCTAAAAAACTTCCCACTGTGGCAATCCACACACCCTGAAGAACAAAAAGATTTTGGATATTTTTAGCCGATGCACCTAAAGCCTTAAGTACGGCAATATCACGGTATCTTTGACGGATCAAAACGTACAACGTGCTTGAAATATTAAAGGCGGCAACGATCACAATTAAAAACACAACGAAGAAAATGACAACACTTTCAATTTTGACCGCTTCAAATAAATTTTTATTCACGTCGTACCAGTTCATAACTGCGTACTGCGGACCTAAATGATCTGCTAATTCAGCACCAAATTCACGCGCTTTTTGTGAATCATCTATTTTAACAAATAACCCTGTGTATCGTTCACCAATCTGAGTCAACACTTGCAGATTTTTTAATGTTGTTAAGACTAATCTTTCATTCCAATCATTTTTACCAAAATCAATAATTGCTTTAATCTTAAATACTTGAGCTTGACGTTTAAAAGAATCACCTTCAAACGGTGTCGGTAATAAAACGGCTAAATAAATTTCATCATCAGTTTTTAAACTAAATTTACGCGCTAAACCCTGACCAATTGCAATTTCATCATGACCTAAACGATAGTCGCCAGAAATAAGTCGTTTTTGAATGTTCAGTACGCCATCAATTTGATCAAATTCAAGCCCTTGTAAAAGAACTCCGGATACTTTTCCTTTTGAAGCGGCCACAGCTTCAGTGTATGAAAACCGAGTCGTCTTTAAAATTCGTGAATCAAAATTAATGAGTTTTTCACTCAATGTTTTAGCGTCTTCAATCAAGAGACCTTTTTTAACTACTTGAATATCACCGGTCACATCAATCATGGCCCGCGATAGTGAACTTTCAAAACCTCGCATCACCGACATGCTTGTTACAAGCGCAGCAACACCTAGCACTAAACCCAGAAATGATAGTGGTGCTGATCCGCCGTAAAGCATTTGTTTATTAAATAGCAACCGACCAGCGAGCCAAAATTGAAATTTTAATTTCGATAGTTTTATTTTTTGATTAATCAATTTCATTTTGTGCCCCAGCTGCATCGCCCAATGTTCCAGCGATTTGCGCTTTCAAATAAGACATCACAAAATCATTCAGCTCGCCATTCATCACCGAATCAACTTGGCTAGTTACATGACTGGTTCTATGATCTTTCACCATTTGATATGGATGCATGACGTAAGATCTGATTTGCGAACCCCATTCGTTGGCTTTCTTAGTAGCGTTCATCGAATCTTTTTCTTGATTTCTTTTTTCGATTTCTTTTTCATAAAGTGCAGCTTTTAACATTTTCATCGCTTTTTCACGATTCTGCACTTGTGATCTTTGCTGTTGCGAAGCGACAACTATTCCTGATGGTCTATGTCTAATTCGCACAGCTGAATCAGTTTTATTCACGTGCTGCCCACCGGCTCCGCTTGATCGATATGTTTCAACGTCTATATCTTCAATTTTAACTTCAATTTGAATATCATCATCCACTTCAGCCCACACAAACACTGAGGCAAACGATGTATGCCGTCTAGCATTTGAATCAAATGGCGAAATCCGCACTAAGCGGTGCACGCCCGATTCAGCTTTTAAATAACCATAGGCATATTCCCCAGAAATCAAAAGCGTACAGGATTTTATTCCGGCGCCTTCACCTTCAGTCATATCTAAAACTTCACAGCGATAGCCATTTTTATCCGCATAGCGTGTGTACATGCGTAAAAGCATTTCAGCCCAGTCACAACTTTCTGTACCACCGGCGCCAGAATTAATTGAAAGATAAGTGTTATGACTGTCTAATTCACCGCTGAGAACTTTTTTAAGTTCTAGTTGATCACCGATTTTTTTAATTTCTATAAGTTCTGATTTGACCTCTTTAAACGAGGCTTCGTCAGCAACTTCAACAGCCATTTCAAGTAAAACTTTGACGTCTTCAAGACGTGTGTAAAATTGATTCCATTCTGAGAATGCTTTTTCTAAACTTGTTTTTTCTTTATTGAGTTTTTGCATTTCCGCGGGCTTTGTCCAAAGATCTGGATTTTCTGAAGCCATCGCTAGTTCTTCTAATCGTCGTTTCTTTTTATCAAGGTCAAAGATACCCCCGAAGCTCTGCCGAAAACTGATCGAGCTCTGTGATTTGTTTTTTGACTTCGCTAACTTCTGTAACCAACGACATGAAAACAGTCTAAATTGATTTTTTGCTCTGTCAATTCAACAAATAGTTTATCTTGTCGTTTAAACATCGTGATGTGTTCTATTTTAGAGATTTCATGATCGTACTTTAATAAATGCAAAAGACCGTGTATGAACATATATAAAAATTCATGTCCTAAAGTGTGTTTCTGCTCTGCAGCTTGGTTTTTCAGCACGTCGAGACAAAAAATAAGTTCCCCTAATGAATCTGGGGTGACTGAAGCGAAACTTAACACATCGGTGGCTTTATTTTTCCCGCGAAACGCTTTGTTTATTTTTTTCATTTCTGTAGTTGATAAAAAAACCAAAGAAATTTCTTTGCAGTTCAGTAAGTCTTTATTTCTAAGGCTTGCCTGACGTGATGCAAAAAGAAGCTTCTTGAAGATAGACTTCAAAAGCAGCTCGTTTATTTTTATTTTTGTCTGATTGACAATAACTGGTCTCATAATTTGAAATACATCATGCCTAAACCACCCGTCAATCTCAATGAGTTTTCTTCGCTTGTCCAACTTATGAAAGATCTTCGCGGACCCGATGGCTGCCCGTGGGACAAAGAACAAACCCACGAAACATTGGCTCCGTACGCGATTGAAGAGACCTTTGAAATGGTTGAAGCCCTGAATTCAAACAATGACCAAGATTTTTGTGAAGAATTAGGCGATGTTTTATTTCAAGTTGTTTTGCATGCCCAGTTGGCTCATGAACGTAAAGCTTTCAATATCGAAGGTGTCATTCGTTCTATTTCTGAAAAACTGGTTAGACGACATCCTCATGTGTTTAGTGTCTTGTCTAATTCAGTTGGCCAAATCAGCAAAGAGGCTGTTCTTGAAAATTGGGACATCATCAAAGCGGAAGAAAAAAAAGGAAAACCTAAACCTCTGTTTAAATTTCCCAAAGGATTACCCGCAACACAAGCGGCACAGAAAATTGGTGATAAAACCCAGAAATTAAATTTTGATTGGTCAAAGCCTCTTGATGTTTTGGCACATCTTAAATCTGAAATCACAGAATTAGAAAATGAAATCAAAAAGCAGCAAATGAACGCTACAGCTATTGAACATGAAATCGGTGACGTTTTATTCACGACAGTGCAATTGGCAAGACATCTGAATGTCGATGCAGAAAGCGCACTGAGAAAAACAAACCTTAGATTCACCAACAGATTCAATGCAATGCTTGACCAGTGCGGAAAAGACCTGAATCAATGGTTATCCCTACAGCCGGAAAAAAAAGAAAAATTATGGAAAAAAGTCAAACTTCTAGAAACTGAATAAGACTTCGACAATATCTTTTTCTTTCACTTTTTGTTTTAGAAAAAACTGTTAAAGATTTTTTCAGTTGAAAAAATCTTTTTCACTGCTTTTTACTTAGACCTTAGTCATATCAGGCACTTAGTCTAGATCAATGTGAGACATTTTCACATTTCCACAGTTGTTTCAACAACATAGAACAATCTTCGTTCAACACTCAAATTGCATCTAGACTAACCGAAAGGCTTAGCGAAGGAGTTCATATGCTCAAGCAAATTTTTGATAACAAGTTAGTGGTTGCTGTAGGTATTGTTGGTTTGTCATTACTATCTAGTTGCGATAAAGGTGGAGGTTCATTTTCAGTATTAACTGATACTTCATCTTTTCAACAAAACGCAGTGTTCACTCCACGAAAACTGGATGTTCTCTTTGTTATTGATAACTCAGGGTCAATGCAAACTTCACAACAAAACTTAGCAGCGAACTTTTCATCGTTCATCGATAAGTTCATTACTAAAGGATATGACTTCAAAATTGCAGTCACAACATCTGATGCATTTTATGGTGATCAGTTTGTTGGTGTAAGTTGTTCTTTGTGTAATCAAGAGCAAACACGTTTTAGATCAGGAACAAATCCTAAAGTGTATGTGATTGACAATTTCAACTTTGATTTATCACAAGCTTCAGAAGTGACTCGTTTGAAAAATACTTTTACAGCTAATTCAGCTGTCGGTGTTTCTGGAAGTGGGGATGAAAGAGCTTTTTCTAGCTTTAAAGCCGCTTTAAATTCACCTTTAAACGTGGGCTTTCACAGACAAGACGCTTTCTTAGCTGTTGTTATTATTTCTGATGAAGAAGATTTTTCACAAACAAGCATCAGCATGAATGAATCTTACAGTAATACAGGATTACATACTGTTCAGTCTTATAAAGACTATCTAGATTCTTTCACTGGTGGATTAGCTTCATCCGACTACTCAGTATCTACGATTTCAATTTTAGATAGCCAATGCTTAACTCAGCTTGGTTCAGGTCGTAAAATTGGTCAGCGTTATATGCAGCTTGCAGATTTAACTGGTGGATCCAAAAATTCACTATGCGGTTCATTTGACCAATCCTTAGATAACATCAGTACTCAAATTTTAACTCAGTCAAAACCAGTGTACACATTAAATAAAAAACCAATTGTGGCATCAATTGTTGTAACAGTTGATGGCGTGAATGCTCCACAAAGTGCGACCAATGGTTGGTCTTACGATGCGACAGCAAACACAGTCACAATCAATGGCACAACTTATAAACCTGCAGCAGGTTCAACAGTACAAATTTATTTCGATCCAGACTTAAACGGTTAAGAAGAAAAGGTAATGCATATGATACAAATTGAAAATAACTGGTATGTTTTATTAGGTGATCAAAAATTCGGGCCTTATGAATATAAGG
>JAYSQO010000003.1:0-2461 GCA_043721535.1 Bdellovibrio sp.
TTTAAAAGTGAGATATCAAAGCTTTCGACTTTAACAAGAACTTGGCTTTGGTTTTTATTAATTTGTGGGAACTGCACTTGTAATGTTTTAATCACAAAAGGCTTAGCAACATAAAGCCACAGTAGCCCAATACACAAAATCAACAGCGCCGGTGATCCCATTAATGTCAGGCGTGTTGATTTTTTCACGAGGTCTTCCAGTCCTGCAGTAAAGCTTCAGAAGATCTGTAGAACGGAACCATCTGTTGAACATTTTCTAAAAGTTTAATCGCCATCTCTTTTTGACCAAGCCCATGAAGAGCAATCGCTTTTAAATAAGCTACGCCAAAAGCCAGTTCATGATTGTCAGAACCTTCTTCTTCAAGATTTTCAAGAAGTTTTAATAAATCAAGAAAACGTCCAGCTTCACATAAAGCTTCGGCTTTTAGCCAATCACGGGCATTGGTATGAGGGGCTTGATCTAAAATTTTCAAACAACTTTCATAAAGTTCAAATTGAAAAGCCAATATGGCCAAATTATAAAGCTGATCAGGGTAGGTTTTGTAAATCTCTTGGGAAACTTTAATAATATTTTTTTCAAAATCTTCGATGAAGTCTTTATTTTCAGGTGTTCTTTGATAACCACTTTTTGGTCGCGTTAATGTTTTTCGCAAAATAACACGATTTAATATTTCATCGGCCTTTTTTTCTAAGTGCGCTTGTTTAAGCAAACCCACTTCTAAATCTTGGGGATATAATTTTGTCAGCTGCTGCAGCACAGATTCTTCTTGGTCGATCAGTTGATGCTGGCGGTAGTGATTCAATTGCTCAATCAGTCTGGTTTTTTTACCTAAACGATCTTGCAAATAATTTTTTTTAATTTCTGTTTTTTCTCGGGCTACTTTTGTCGAAAAAGTTTGAATCAGCTGGCTTTGTAGTGATGAACTTTCAAAATCTTGTTTTTCAATTATAGATTCGGCCACATCAATAATTTCATCTGTTAGGTAATCATGAATTTGGAATGAAGATTCAATCAAAAAACCCACGGGGAAAAAATTAATTTTGTCTTTAGTGATACAGTTGATTAAAAAATCTTTCAGTAAATCAAAGTGACCGCTCGACATTAAAAAATGACAAAGCCCTTCAACTTCTGAAGGGCTGAGAACTTCATTTTTTTCATATTTAGCAACAAGTTCTCTACTGACGTATTCGATCGAAGCGCCCTCTTGAAACAAGCTGTGAATTTCAATTTCAAGACTGTTTGTTCCTGCCAATATGATACCCTATGTTGAGCTTAAATTATTTTTGATTCACGCGTTCGACGTAGACACTGTTCTGTGTATCAATTCTTAAAAGATCACCTTCACTAATATGCAAGGGCACGTTGACCACTAAGCCTGTTTCCATCGTTGCTGGTTTTGTTGCACCAGTGACGCGGTCGCCTTTAACTCCCGGATCAGTAGCTGCAACACGCAAGTTAACAGCTTTAGGGACATCAACATTCACTGGTTTGTCATTGTAAATAGTGAGGACAACTTGTAAATTTTCAGTTAAAAAATCTTTAGCTTCGCCAACTTCATGTTCCATCATCATAATTTGTTCAAAGTTTGTTTGATTCATAAAATTATAACCGTTGTCATCTTTGTATAGAAAAGTCATTTCAACGTTTTCAACATTTGGGATATCAAATTTTTCACCAGATTTAAAAGTGCGTTCTAAATTTTGGCCTGTTAAAAGACTTCTCATTTTAGTTCTTGAGAATTGATTTCCTTTGCCGGGCTTAACATGTTGAAAATCAACAATCACATAAGGCTGACCTTCAACCATAAGCTTTAAACCTTTTTTAAAATCCGATGTTTCGTACATAGCATTTACTCCGCGTAAGTCGTTGTATTTAGTTGTATTTATGAGTCTCAATCAGGGTAATCTAAGTTCTAGGGCTGAACAAGTCGGCTGTTCCGGGCATGACTTATTCTGCGCAGCAGTAATTCGAGAGTTTTTTGTTTTTTTTGAATAGATAAAGCTTGTTTAGATTCTGAAATTTCGAGGTCTAATTTAGGGCGTATTTTTTCAGCATTCTCATGCTGTGAAAGTTTCAAGGCCCGTTCGTTTAATTCAGGGTGATTGGCGTATTCGGTTCGACAGTCGTTCAATAACTTCAGCGCTCGTGTGTAGTCTTGTTTTTGAATAAAAGCATCTACGAGGGATAAAACACGTTCTAACTGTGGAGGTGTTGGTAGTGTAGAAATAGTCATCTTTTCAGCAGTGCCAATATTTTGAGGTAATGATTGCAGTGACTGGATTTGAAAATTCTCTGATTCCAAGCCCATATCACTGACTAAAGATTCAAGTTTAGGAATCGCTTTTCTAGCAATGGCCTGTCTGGGATTAAAAAGAAGTACTTTTTTGAAGTCGTTTAAAGCTAGTACCGGATTTTTAAGTTTGACGTAAATATCAGCACGCAATAAATAAGCTTGCCAGTT
>JAYSQO010000004.1:0-2452 GCA_043721535.1 Bdellovibrio sp.
ATCAAACAACCGAAATTTATGTCCGCTTAGTAGCAAAAGATTTGATAGGAACGACGTCTGCATTGGAATTTGACATTGATGAAGGTGAACCCCCTAAAGTTATTCCAATAGAAAAAAAATCCGCTTAAAACTTTTTCTTTAAGCGGTCTTCAACCCATTGACGCAAATATTTTTTATCATCAGCATTTAACTTGGGTAACGCCATTTCAATTATTTCATCATCTGTAATTTCTTGTTCTTTACTCCTACATAATTCCCTAAAATATTTTACACTGATATTTCCGTAGGCTTTTAAAAAGGGTAATAAGTATTCACCATCTGGAACCTTTAAGCGGTGATTTTCAATTTGACTGATATAGGTTGATGAAAATGACGTCTCACGCTTTGAAGCCCGCCCTATACGCTGACCTGCTTCAACCATTGAAAGATTATGCTTTAAACGCAAATCCCTCATCACAGCACCTTCTGCCGTCCATATAACCTTATCTGTTCTACTCTTCCTTTTTGAAGCCATCAAAATACCCGTCTTTTAATACTACACATTTAGTAAATACTTAGTATCATATTGAGACGGTAAATCAACCCTGATTTGCCGATGACTAAATATAACTTTTTGTAAATACCTGAAAAAACACGCAAGCATTTGTTATATATAACTATTTTTAAATTATTGGATAAAAATGATACAACTATGATTATTGTTCAAATCAAATATAATTATAGTTGAAAATGGTGGAGGTGGCGGGAATTGAACCCGCGTCCGCAAGAGATCCACGAAAAGGCGCTACATACTTAGTTCGTATTTTATTAATTCTGCAAAGCCTCTACGAACAAAATATCTGCAAAAAATCCCCTGGGTAACTATTAAGTGCTGGCTCCAGAGAAACCAGTCAGCACCGAGACGGCATTATCGTCGGAATACGCATCGACACCGTCGATCAGCGCGTAAGCCGTAGCAGAACTAAGCTGCTAATTGGTAGTCGTTGTTTGCAACTATAAAATGCACGTTTTTATCGAGGTCCACATGCGCCCCGGTATGCTCCTCTTGCTTCACGACCCACGTCGAAGCCAGTACACCCCCACTTTTCTTTTTTGTGTACTTGATCATTTAATCTTATTTTTGACGAAATGACGATGACTAATATTATTAAAATTTCAGCAGTCTTTTTCTTAAGTAATCGCTCTACTTTTATCAGGTGATTTCACTTTTTTGCTGTTCTTTGATAGATTATGACATGGTGTCGATCAGACCACTTTGTATACCGCTTAGCATTATAGATGGTGCCAGCAAACACATCTTCATGCTTTAAATCACTTTTGAGAGGGAGTTATCAACCGAATCCACAGACTTATCCACAACCCACATGGTTTTCCCGTGTCAAATAGCGTCTGAAAATGAATTTAAGATAATTTAAGAATTATTTGTGATCGGCTAAATATTAGGCGTCTAATTTTTTAGACGGATTCGTCACAGGAAACAATTGTAGATTTAATTGGTAGACTCTTTCGCCTTTTGAATTCATACGGGCAATCGAATTTTCTTTATGTAAAGCTTTTCGCATCTGACGAAGTTTAAATTTTAATTCTTCAAATTCAGTGTGGCTTAAAGCCAATGTTAAAGATCCAAATTCGCGTTCAACAGCTGTGTCTTGATAAAGTGATTCAAGACCTAAATACATTAATTGCATTTGTAGTTTACGAATCAACGCTGCAGGGATTTCATCGGGTGCTTCGTTAGATTTTCCTTTTGTGATTTGTCCAGTTGTTGGATCTTTTTGTAATTCACCCGTACTTAATAATAAATTCAAAGCTTGATCAATTTCAGTCTCAGAAGCCTTACCACGTAGTAATTCTTTTAATTTAGCTGTTTCAAAAATCACGCTGTCCTGATCAACAAGGGCGTAAATGATCCAACCAATCCAATTCGGAACTTTTTCAAACACACGACGATCAAATTCACCGTGCTTTAATTTTATTTCAACACGATATTCAGATAATTGTTTTAAAGCGTAGTTTCTGTCTGCCGGGTCTTCTGATTGGTTAAAGATCACTAATAATTTAAATTCATCACTTTGGGCTTTGTTTAACCCACAGGCCTTAGCAAATTTTTGTACCATGTCGATCGATAAATTTCTTTTACCTTCGATGATCATTTTTAAATAATTCGGTGATTTAATATCCGCAGCGGCTGAAAAAATAGCGTAGTTGTATGGGCGTAAAGATTTCTTCGTTAATTCTTTCTTATAGAAGTAAAAATCGGCTAAATAAAGTCGGTAATCCATGTAATCAGAAATATTAGGTAATAATGCTGAAGTATTTGAAATTTCACGATTTTGACTTAACTCAGTTTGCATATTTTCCATAATTTCCCCGTTATTACCCACAAAAAAACGCCTCTTAAATTTAATCCCATGAGGCGCTTCAATTGACAAACAAATTCAGCATTTAGTCT
>JAYSQO010000005.1:0-15938 GCA_043721535.1 Bdellovibrio sp.
GAGCTTTTGCATACGTTTGGGATAATCAACGTTGGCATCTAATCCCGATTCTTTGCAGATATTAAAATACCATTCAGACCCAAAAAGCACATGCCCGACCTCTTCGCGGTTAATGATTTCTACTGCAGCTAAAACTGATTTTGATTCAACGCCCTTAAGCCTTCGGATTAAAGTATCACCGGCATCTAGACCGCTGCCTTCAAGATATCTATGCACGATCAGTATCCGGTCAAGCAAGGTATCTTCAGCAGATGTGGCCTCCCATAGTGCTGTATGAACTGGCCAGTGTCCCCATGAATATCCTAACTTTTCCAGCTCGATCAGACACATTTCTAAATGGTCAGCCTCAGATAAAACAACAGCGAATAGTTGTTCACGGAACGCCTGTGGAGCATCCGGGAAATCGTAAAGACTTCGAATACCTAGTTCCATCGCTTGAAGTTCTATATTAGCCAGATCGTGCAGCATACGGGCTTGGCCTTCGGCAGTGGAAAAACCTTTTTTAGGTGGATGAAATTTAACAGGGATGACTTCGATATCTCGAGCAGGTAACACAGGAGACGCAATGCCATTATTTGAATCATTTCCGGTCATTGCCCGCGCCATTTTAATTTTTTGATAGATATCTTTTTCTAAAAAAGCCCACATACAAGACCATTATCACGTGGGTCAAATCTAGACAAATTCTTTAACTGATGAAATCATAGGTTTCATCTAAACGAGGTCAATTATGGGTAAGAGTTGGAAAAATGCAGGTAAATCTGAAAATGCACAGAAAAAAGGGCAACTTTTTACAAAGCTTGCACGAGAAATCGCAGTTGCTAGCAAGGCCGGTGGCCCACACCCTGACATGAATCCCCGTCTTCGTTTAGCTATTGATGCCGCAAAAAAAGTATCTTGTCCAAATGATACAATTGATCGCGCTATTAAAAAAGGGGCAGGCCTTCTTGATGATGGCAAAATTATTGAAGAATTAACTTACGAAGGCTATGGCCCTCATGGTGTAGGTGTGATAGTTGAATGCCAAACTGATAACAAACACAGAACAGCACCTGAAATGCGAAGTGTTTTTAAAAAACATGAAGGCAATCTAGGCGAAACAAATAGTGTGGCTTGGATGTTTGCCAGAGTAGGTCTTATCGAAGCCACAAAATCTGGATCGTTTGATATTGACGAAGAAGCCATCGAAGCCGGTGCTGATGATGTTTCTAAAAATGATGACAACAGTTATGAATTTGCCTGTGGTGTTGAAAATTTAGATGTGGTCCGCACAGTTTTGCAAGGCCGTGGCTGGGCGATTACTTCTGCCTCACTTGGATATAAACCAACGAACATGACTGACCTTAGCGAAGCCCAACTTAAAGATGTTCAAGAATTTTTAACGGCTGTTGATGACTTAGATGATACGCATAAAGTTTTTGCGACGATTTAGTTAAAGGAAAAATGAGATGACACTATTTGAACTTATAACTGACTTTATACCAAAAAGTTTTTTTGAGCGATTCGAACGACTTATTTATGGTAAAGACTTCAATGCAGACAAAGTAATACCGTTCTGGAAAATATGGATCTTTAGGGTTCTTTTGACTGTAATAACTATTTTAATCTTCTTAGCTATTTTTTATGTACTTCAAAAAATATTTTATTATTTTTAAACATCGATGAGACTCTTAAACCCTAGAAATTTCAATATGTTATTGGAAAATGAGACGTTTCCATGTAAAAACTTGATTTTACATGGTTTTTCATGGATAATGAATCTATGGCTAAACAAGTAACGCTTTCCACTAATATAGATTTTGAACTAAAAGAGGCTCTTTCACTTTTTTGCAAACAACGTGGCCTTAAAATTCAGAGCGTCGTAGAAAATGCCATTCGAGAACAGCTTGAAGATGAAATAGATATTGCTAGCTATCATGAACGAAAAAATGAAGAAGAAGTTTCTTTTATGACTGTTCTAAAAAAACTAAAAAAATGACCACAAAAACATATGAAATCGTCTTTAAAAAAAGTGCTTTTAAAGAACTACAAAGTTTACCAACAAATATTCAACTAAAAATTTTGGATGCAGTTCGACTGCTCTCTTTAAATCCTTACACAGAATTGCTACAGATCAAAAAGATGAAAGGTATTGATAAGCTGTATAGAGTTCGCATTCAAGATTATCGTCTAATTTATATTATAGAAAATCAAACTGTCAAAATTACCGTTATTAAACTTGGGCATCGCAAAGACGTTTACGAATAACTTGTTAGTTAAATAGCCCGTGGCACATGTGGCCTGTGCCATAAAATTTTATTTTTGAAATAGATTTTATGATGCCGGCACCTAGGCTGGAATTCATTCTAATATAACCCTTATACAAAGGCGAAATTCTGACTTGCAACAAAGATTTCTGGGCTCCTTTATTGGTGTATGTTAAAATATCGCCAAACGGAGACGGTGGAATTGTTAGTCCTGTGCTCATACCACCAGCGACTTTGTTTGCATTACTAAATGCGAACCCTGGCGCACCAGGTGGATAAAAAGTTTCTCCAACGTTTTGAAGTTTATTTTTTGTATTATATGACATGTAAGTTCCTACTTTACCAACCAGGCCACCCACAAAAAAAGCAGGCATCATTGAAGATTTAAACTTTTCACTTTCTTTATAAATTTCTAAGATCAACATTTTTTGATCATAATTATAACCAATTGAAAGCCCTAATCCAAAAACGCCGCCTTTGCCTTTACTGTTCGCCTTATAGCCTTCAGCAATTAAATGGGCTGACGTTAAAAATCCAAACTCGTTCGCACTCACAAATACTTTAGCTTGATCATATAAACTGTTGTCAATCGCCTGTAATATTTCAATCAAAGTCTGGTTAGATTTCGAACGAAGTGATCTTTCAACTTGATTAAAATCAGCAGTCTTTTTCCAGAAAGTTATTTTTTCTTTAACTATGCTTCCGAAGCCAAAACCATACTTAATTGTATTTAAACCAACAGCCAAAGATTTAAGAATATTATTTCTTTTTGTGTAGAAAATTTCTTTTTCATGCTCATTTAAAGTTTTTAAACGATCATGACCTTCTGATTGGTTATTCACCATGTGAGCTTCACTGTTGATCATAGAACTGATCAGATCCTGATCCATCAGGTCTGATGCATGGCTCAAGTTAAAACTGATTAAAATTAGAAGAAACAATCTTTTCATCATAGAATTAAGATGCATTTACAAGACCATGTCTCAATGTGAGACAACTTTAAAACTATCTATTAGAAGCTGTTTTGCGCGGAACTTTTTTCGAGCCCTTAACTGTTTTTTTAGGCTTAGCTTTAACACTTGGCTTCGTAGACGTGATTTTTGATTTTACATTTTTAGATTTAACCACTTTGGATTTTTTGACTTTTTCACATCTTGGTAAATCAAGATCAGGCACTGTCTGTAAACTACCCAACTGACAATTATTGATATCCACTTCGGCTACTTGATACTGGTTAGCCTCTGCTTTTTTAAGGTAAGAATAGATCTTATTTCGCTTCTCATCGATGTAGAATTTGTACTTAGTGACATCACCCAATGGTGCCCATTTTTCATTAGGCCATTGGCAAATTTTTTGACCTAAATCATCCACAACTAAAACTTGATCTTCAAAGATAAGACTATTTCTTAAGGTGCCGTAAACCTTACGGTTCTTACGCGATAAATAATTGTCCTCTACCATGTGGGCGCAAACTTTTGGGGTCTCTTTAACTTTCCGTAAACGGATACGTCCAGCTAAGCTAACTTCAGCAAAAATGAATAATATTAAGCTTGTGAGTACTGCTAATTTCATATCATTATTATCGACAAAACCGTCCCATGAATAAAGGCTATATCATTGCAAATCGACATACACCTTTATTTTCGATTTAAGATGTAATTAAACGCCGTTGCATAATACATTATTTGTTTAATCATAGAATAAAGCCCATTAGTCCGGCTTGGTGATAGACCAGAGTCTAGACCGATTTCTTTCAAAAAAAGCGGTTCATATTTCAAAATATTTTCAGGCGTTTCATTATTGTAAACTGTTAGCACAAGAGCCACTAATCCTTTGACGATGATGGCATCGCTATCGCCAATTAAGATCATTTTTCCATCTGCATTGAGCTCTGCCTTAATCCAAACTTGAGACTGACAACCTTTAATTTTTAAATCTTCAATTTTAAATTCGTCAGCCAAGCCTGGCCAATTTTTTCCATAAAGAATAATCTTTTCATATTTATCTTCCCAGTTCTGACAGCTTTTAAAATCAGCAACCAGCTTGTTTGATTTTTCAACTAAAGACATAACCCCGCCTTTAAAGCTTCATTTTCAAGATTCAGTCCCTGATCTAATAATATCTTCTTAAAATCAATTCGGGAATGATTTTTGACTAAATGATAACATGATTTGTAAAAGTTGATTTCGTTGTCGTAACCATTCCACATTTTTTTATACTTCTGTGCAGTTAATTTATATTTATCAATATCCTTGAATTCTGAAAAGTTTAAATAAACTAACTGATCTGAAATGTCCCGCGGAGAAAAATCTTTAAGCACTAAACAATCTTCAGCTAAAGCCATTTCTGTAAAACTAAGATAATCATTCATTTTCTTCCAAAAGCTTTGTCCGGCTTTACCGTAATTACTGGTGCAAAAATAAGTCGTACAAACGACGCCACGATAATTCCAAATTGAACATTGGTTTTCAGCTTTATCGTAGTACTTACACAGCAAATCTATCTTCGATCCAAAATCTGTTTTACTTTTTTCAGTAAATTTTTGTTGGTAATCTAAATTTGGAAAAAGACCTAGCGGTAAACTATAATCTTTATTTTTGACTATATCTAAAATACGCTCAGCTCCGTTTAATTTTTCAACAAGGATTCCACCCACTGCGTAATTCGGTAAAAAGGGCTGAAAAGTACAACATTTTAAGTTGGGCTTGTAAGCATAACTAAAGCGCTGATCACGTGATCTTAAACAATCACCGCATGTGGCTTTAGTTTCCTTAATACTTAAATTCAGTATATTTGCAGGTATTAATTTTTGATAAATCTGGGGTAAACTAGTCTTGATCATGTCTAGAGCAACGATCTAAAATGTGATTTTTAAATTGGATAATTTCAGGACTATTTTGTATTGGCCAAATCCATTTAAAATCAGCACAGTTTTTAAATGAAGGAAACGTCACAGCTGTTAATATATCTATTAGAAAAAATTTTGATTTCTCTTGAGATATATCAGGAATCATATTTTTAATCATCCAATCTAAAGACGCTTGATTCATTAATTTTCTTAAATAAAGATCATAGGCTATTTCAAAAGGCGTTGCGTAGCCAGTCTGACCAATTTTCAACAGTTGCCCTTTTTCTTTTGCAGACTGTGACCAATACAATTGATGAATATACGTCACACTGTAAATACCTTGTGTTTTAAGCTCTTCGGCTGCTTGGCTATATACAGCTGCATCTTGTTCGCCATTGTCGCCGATCATAACAACTACTGTTGGTTTATATTTTTTAATCATTTCACGGATGGATTTGATTTTGTGCTCTTTATCAAAAGCAATGTCTTTTAGAAGAATTTCACCTTCAGGGAAGCCATTATTCTTAATTAATTTTTTGTGAGAATTTTCAATAAAAGACACACCAAATTTTTTTGATAAGGCATTACTTAAATAAACCATGTTGAACTGAGCATAATTTTGATTTTTTAAAGTCTGATACAGGGAAGCCATACCTTTAAACGGAGTAGTCGAATTCATAATTCTTAAGATAATTGCTGGATCCCATGATTTGTAGCTGAGCACATGTGACACTTTAATCGTGTCATCGATATCGCTGATCAGAAGTACTTTAGGAGCAGGAGTATTTAAACTTTTCGCAAGCAGTAAACTTGCACCTAAAAGTTGACTTAAAATAAAAATAACTAATAAGTGGATTTTAAACATAGCTTTAAACATAGCTATGTCTTACTACATTTTTGGGTTAGCGCAAACATCGATGATCTCTAAACCTTTAGACTCACCGGGATATGTGCCCTGTGTTAACTTTTGAAAACATTCTTTAGCTGCTAACTTATAAGCTGCGTCTTTAGATTCAGCAGGTTTTCTGATTTCAAAGCTTTCTTTTTGCGAAACTTTGTATTTGAAAGTCCAAACCTTTGTATTCGCTAATGTATTTTGGCTTAAAACCATCAAAGTAGCTAAAGTTAAAAGTGTTGTTTTCATATAAGTCTCCTTATGTTTTTGCCTATGTATTTAAAGTCGTTACTTATATATGTATGGAAACCGTGTGCCAGACTTTTGTTTACATTAGAGACACCCAGCCGCGCTGTGTTCGCTTATAGAATTCTGCGCAAATATTGTTCGACAGGTTTGATAACTCCATATTGATTGACTCATAATGAGTCAATTAGCTATCATTAGGCCTATGAAAATACTTAAAGCCGTCACTGATTTTTTGTTTGGAAAAGACCCTGAAATTTTTGATGAAAAAGGCACTGTTCACCATAAGCTGCCTAAGAAGAAATGGGATGATTGGCAAAGCCGCTATATCAAAGGCCAAGACTATAACTGGCGCTCGCACAAAGGTGTCGAAAGTAAAAACGACAAATCTGTCTAATTAAGTTTAGTTTAATTCATCCTGCCACTGCGCTAATTTATTCAATGCTTGCAGCGGTGATGTCTGAGAAATTGAAATCTTTTTAAGTTCCTCTAACAGCGCTGTTTTCTTTGGATCTAATTGGCTTTGTCCATCAAACAAAGACATTTGATAAGTCGTACTTTTTTGTAAAGCTTTTGCTTGATCATTTAATTTTTTATTTTCAAAACCCAATAATAATTCAGCGGCTCTGGTTGTAATTTTTGGTGGTAGTCCCGCAAGCTTTGCCACTTGAACACCGTAACTTTTTCCTGCCGGTCCGAGTGCTAAAACATGTAAAAACTCAATCTCACCGTTTTGTTCATGAATTTTCATATGAACATTTTTAATATTTTCATGCTTTTTTTCTAAAGCAGTTAGTTCATGATAATGACTCGCGAAAAACACATGTGGTTTAATTTCAGAAATAATATATTCAAGAATCGATTGCGCTAATGACAAACCATCAAACGTTGAAGTTCCTCGGCCGACTTCATCTAATATCAATAATGACTGACCAGTGGCTTGATTTAACATAAGGGCTGTCTCAGTCATTTCAACCATAAATGTTGATAGTCCTTCACTTAACTGATCACTGGCGCCGATTCGTGTGTAAATCGCATCATAGATGGGTAATGTGGCAATAGATGCTGGAACGTAGCTTCCCATTTGGGCTAAAATTACAGTTAAAGCAGCTTGTCTCATCAATGTCGATTTACCAGCCATATTAGGTCCGGTAATCAAGTAACAATCACTTTTTTGTAGATCAATATCGTTTGCTACAAATTTTCCACGATTAAATTGCTCAATCACAGCATGACGTGAACCTGTTAATTTCAATTGATTGTCTTGATTGAAAATTGGCAATACATAACTTTCTTCAAGACTTAACCAGGCTAAAGCCACATAGACATCAATTTGATTACAAACTGACGCAAGTCCCAAAAAGTGACTCGCTTGCGACAAAATTTTATTTTTTAAAGTTTCATAAACGAAATATTCTAAATCATTTCTTTTCGTCTGAGCAGATAAAACTTTTTGTTCTAATTGAATCAATTCATCCGTACAAAATCTTTCAGCATTTGCCAGTGTTTGTTTGCGCTGATAATGTTTTGGAACTTTATCTTTATGCAGATGAGTAATTTCAATATAGTAACCAAATACGTTGTTATATCTAATTTTTAAAGAATTAATTCCGGTAGCAAGCTTTTCCTTTTCTTCTAATTTTTCAATATGCAAATGAGCTGAAGTTGATAGCTCAATATATTCGTCAAGTTCTGATGACACACCTTTATTAATTATATGTCCCGACTTAACAGTCAGCGGGGCCTGATCATTAATTGTTTTGCGAATTTCAGATATGATTTCTAGAATCAATTCACTATTTAAATTTTCATTTAAAATCATTTGTGTCATCGAATAGGTTTTAAGTCCTGCTTCAAGGGTATCCGCTAATTGAACTAAATCACGGGCATTTGTTTGGGGTTGAGAAATTTTCATTAGCCGTCGTTCAATATCGCCAAGTCCAGCTAAAACGTCGCGCGTTTTTTTAATAAGATATAAATCTTCACGTAAAGCAGAAATAAGTTTTTGTCGTTCTAAAATTGTTTTTTGATTTCTTAAGGGAAATAAAATCCAATTTCTAAGAAGTCTTGCTCCTCCTGATGTTTTTGTTTTATTAATCGCTGAAAAAAAGCTGCCTTCGATTTGGCCCTTGTAGGTCTCAAATATTTCTAAATGTCTGATGACATCAGATGATAGCTGTAACCGATGTTCGAAGTTTTTTTCAACAAAAGGTCGTAAGGTCTTTTTAAAATTTTCATCAGCTAGTGACAAAACATAGCTTTGCAACAACTGCGCTGAATGTGGAGTCTCACTTTTTATATCAATCATTACTGTATGCTTTGAAATCAATTTATCAAAATTTTCTGGTAAAAGATCTTTTGCTACAGCTTGTTCGTTTATAACAACTTCGGCTATTGGCAGAACATGCAGAATTTTTATTTTTTCACTTTTGTCTTGCGATTTAAAAAAGAAAGCTTCACCTGTTGTTGTATCTACGAAGCTCATCGAATTTTCATCTAAAGCAGCAATATAATGAGGCTTTGTGGCCTCTAGAGTGTCACTATCGTAAACCATACCTGGCGTTAAAATTCGTGTGACAGCACGCTTGACTAAACCCTTCGCTAATTTAGGATCTTCAACTTGATCACAAACAGCAATTTTTAATCCAGCCGCTAATAATTTATTAATAGGTCCAGCAATTGAATGGTAAGGAACCCCACACATTGGCGTTTGATCTTCAGCTTTTTTATTTCTTTGAGTTAACGTAATACCTAAAATTGGTGCAGCTTTGATTGCATCGTCATAAAACATTTCATAAAAATCACCCATTCTAAATAATAAAATTTTATCATTATGAAGTGATTTTATATCCCAGAATTGCTTCATCAATGGGGTCATTTCAGATTTATTTTTAAGAGCGTCTTTTGGCAAACTTTTTGACATAGCGTAGTTACAAATCACGACTGAAAAAGTATCAAATAAATACTTAAATTACGCAGGGCGCATACCCTCACCTATGCTAGTTCTTTCATCAGTTTTTGATAAATTCCGTCAAATCCACCATTGCTCATAATAAGAATAATATCAGAGGGCTTTGCCGATTTCTTGAGGTGCTTCACGATGTCATCGGCCGAACTAAAAACATAGGCTGTTTTTCCAATTTTTTTCAAATCATCAATCAATTCTTGTGATGAAAAACGATCTGTTTCAATAATTTTAGCTTGATCAAAAGCTTCGGCTAAAATCACTTCATGGCATTCGCTAAATGCATTTAGATAATCTTTTTGAAAAATTTTTCGTCTTGATGTGGCTGATCTGGGTTCAAAAACAGAAAAAACTTTACGGTCTTTGTAGCGTGCTTGAATTGCTTTCACTGTTTCTTTGACTGCTGTCGGATGATGAGCAAAATCTTCGATAATAATAATTCCGCGTGGTTCACCAATGATTTCTTGGCGGCGTTTAACTCCGGCAAAAGTAGATATCCCGTTCATGACACCAGCTAAGGATAAACCCTCTAAAAACGACTGTGCAATCACAGCTGTCGCATTTAACAAATTATAATTTCCTGTAGCTGAGGTCACAAACGAACCTAGTTTTTCAGCCACTAGCGCAGATTTTTCTTTATGATAAACATCAAAGTTCGTCACTCCATCATTTTGCGAAACCACTTTGCACATAAAATTATTTTTTTGATCAAAGCCATAGGAATAAATATTTTTGGTTGAAGAATTTTGAAGAACAACTTCAGTCACGTTCGTATCATCACCCCAATAGACAACGCGTCCATCTTGCGGGATGAGATTCATTAAACGAATAAATGCCGCTTTAACTGCATTGAAATCAGCGTAAATATCAGCATGATCAAATTCAATAGATGTTAAAATCACATTTTTTGGTTTGTAATGAATAAATTTAGGAACTTTATCAAAGTAAGCAGTGTCGTATTCATCACCTTCGATAACAAAACAGTTTCCTTTTGGATTTTGGAAACTTTTAGAAAAGTTCTTGGGAATTCCTCCGATTAAAAAACCAGGTTTTTGTCCGCACTGTTCAAGCACCCAAGCCAGCATAGATGTGGTTGTGGTTTTACCATGCGTACCTGCGATCACAAACGACGTTCGTGCATTAATAATCACATCACCCATAGCCTGAGGCAGTGAACAATAGGGTATATTTTGCGCCATGACCTCGATAGCTTCTTCATTGCTGGCAGAAATCACATTACCGACGATTACAAAATCAGGTCTTGGAGCAAGATTGTTTTTTGAATAGGGTTTCGCAATTGATATTCCTAAGGATTCAATCTGCGTCGACATTGGTGGATAAGGATTTGAATCACTACCTGTGACTTTATAGCCTTGGTCTTTTAGTAATCCTGCTAATGAGGCCATTGCTGTTCCGCAAATACCCATCAAATGAACATGTGATCCCGTTTTTAATGTTTTTAAACTTTGTTGTGCCATCCTATAAATTCCTTTTAACCGCTTCAAATAACCACGAATGAATTTGTGGGCGAAGAGCTACAAATTTTTTATTATCGCGCCCATAATTCACCCGATTACTTAAAACCACAGCTAATAAATCTTGTCGTGGGTCATACCAAAGTGAAGTTCCTGTAAACCCCGTGTGCCCTATGGAATGAATCGAGAAATGTGGACCGCAACTAGCACTACCCAGTGTTGGCATCATATAACCAGTGGCCCAATCTCCCGTCGATTCATCTATAGCGCGCTCTGCAAAAGCTTGAGCTGTTTTTTGCTTGATCTGATATCTTGCTATACCATTTAGTTGTGATCTTAAATTTAAACCAAACGACGTTACATCATCCACAGAACCAAAAAGTCCTGCATGATTAGAAACTCCACCTAAAGCCCATGTGTTTTCATCATGAACTTCACCGACCATCACTTTTTTACGAAATGGGCATTCTTCAGTGGGCGCGTAGCGGTTAAGAGCAAGTCGTGGTTTGTTATCAACATTAAAATCTAAAGTTGTTGTGGGGTAAAACTGACTTTTAAGATCATCCCAAATTTGTAAAAGATTTTTTTTATAAAAAACTTCTAAAATAAAACCTAATGTCAAAAACCCTAAATCTGAATAAAGAGCTTTTACGACTTCTACTGATTTTGTATTTTTTAGAACAAGTTCTTTTTTTTGTAAACTTTTATAAAGCCATTTTCTTTTATCTTCAAAACTATCTGAAAGTTTGATGTCTTTATAAAATGGTGACCACCAGTCATAGCCTGACGTATGAGTTAACAGCGATCTGATCGTCTGCTGTCCTAAAATATGATCCGGTAAAAATTCACTAATTAAAGTTTTAAAATTCCATAATCCTTCATCATAGGCCTTCATCATAGCCTGTTGGGTGAATATAATTTTTGTCAGCGATGCTAAATCATACATCGGATAGGTAAGACCAACCTGCACATCGCAGATTAATCGGCCGACATGGTAAGCCCTCACACATACACCCGGTGTGACATCAACAATGCTAGTGTTTAATTTGCTGATCAAAGCTTTTTCTAAACTGTTATATCTCATAAGGACTCCAGTTGATCAGCTTTCCTTGTTTGCCAGTGTATAGCCATGTTTCAGTATTAAAAAACAACGGCGTTTGATAAGCATCATGCCCAGCTTTAATTCCTGAAAAAACTGGCTTTTTAAAACTTAAAGCAAAATTCTTCAGAGTTGGTGTGACTAAATCTTTACCACTCGGTTCATTGCAATCTGTAAAATCACCGAACACAATGGCTTGAACATTTTCTAAATCGACAGATTGTTTAATCTGGTGCAGCCAGCGATCAACTTTGTACCCACGTTCTGTGATATCTTCAAAAAATAAAATAACTTTTTCAGGTTTTTTATAATTTGGATTTAAATCAGTTCCAGATAAAGTTCCATATGTGGCCAGATTTCCACCGCGAAGAACACCTTTTACTATTCCTTTTTTTAAGGCCTGCTGATTCAATGGTTTTAACTGCACACATTCATTTAAATTTTTAAATCCGCAAATTGTTTCAAAAATTTGTTTTTCATTATCTGCACTTAATGTTTTTAAACCCATTCGTTCCAAAACAGATCCATGCAGCGTTGGCCAACCCATCTTTGCATTTAGATAATGATGCAAAATTGTAATATCACTGAGGCCAATAAATAACTTGGGCACTAACTGGCTAGCTTTCAATGTTTTCAAATAAGGAATCAATCTTAAGCATCCATAACCGCCACGTAAGCACCAAATCGCTTTTGAATCCTTTGCAACGAGTGCTTTTTTTAAATCATTAAATCGATAATCATCGTTTTGCGAAAGATACATTTCTGGCTTTAAAAGCTGAGAACTAAATCTAGGGTTAAGGCCATTGTCTTTCAACCAGTTAATGGCCGATTTAAAATTTTCTACAGAGCACGACGACCCCGGCGCAATCACGTCAACTGTATCACCCACATTCAGTGGTTCAATTTTTTTATGTTTCATAAAATCTCTTTTTTAAATTTTTTAATTCTACTGTCTATAGCCTTGATATGCGACTGCCCTGAGAACAAAATCTCTAGATTCTTTTTATTAAAGTATTTTGGATGCTTTTTAAGTAATATCTCTGAAAGATGCACATCCTTTTTTAAACCATGCGCTGCTTGTTGAATTATCTTGTAGGCTTCTTCGCGCGACATTTTATAGTTTTCAACTAAATAAATCAACAAATGTGAACTAAATAAAACCCCACCCAACATCTGCGAATTTTCTTTCATCCGTTTTTGATCAATGTGTAATCCCGTAATTAAACTTTCCATGCGACGTAAAATATAATGAGTCGCCGTAAATGAATCTTGAAAAATAACTCGTTCGTTTGATGAATGTGAAATATCGCGTTCATGCCAAAGTGGAATATTTTCCATCGCTATCCAGGCGTATCCTTTCACTAATCTTGCAAGGCCCGTGATATTTTCTGCACTGATTGGATTTTTTTTGTGAGGCATTGCCGAAGATCCTTTTTGTCCTTCTGAAAAACCTTCAATGACTTCAGAGACCTCACTGCGTTGCAAATGTCTAAATTCAACAGCTAATCTTTCTAAGAAAGACGCTAAGAATGCCAACGACATAAAAACTTCTGCATGGCGATCACGGGGCACAACTTGGGTTGCAAATGGTTCAATATTTAATTTTAATTTTTGTGCTACAAAAGCTTCTATTTCCAACGGCATTGTCGATGAAGTCCCCACGGCTCCTGATAATTTGCAAATCGCGAATTGTTTTTGGGCTTTGATAAGTCTTTCTTCGCATCTTGATAATTCAGAAACATAACCATACATTTTAAAACCGAAAGTCGTAATTTCTGCAAAAATGCCATGAGTTCGCCCTGGACAAATAGTCTTTTCATGTTTTTCGGCTATTTTAACCAATGTTTTTTTTAACTTTAAAACTTCAGATAAAATAATCTTAAAGGCCTTATTTATTTGTAAACTTAAAGCTGTATCTAAAACATCTGAACTGGTCATACCAAAGTGAATGTATTTACCGTTTGGCCCAACAGTTTCTGCAACTTGGCTGACGAAGGCAATAATATCATGCTTTGTTGTTTTTTCAATTTCAAGAATACGGGCTACATTTATTTTAGATTTTTGTTTAATGTCTGTAGCCGCTTTTTTGGGGATCATCCCGCTGGCAGCTTGACCTTCGGCGACAGCAATTTCAACATCTAATAAAAATTTAAATCTTTGACCTTCATCAAATAAAGTTTTCATTTCTGCTGTCTGGTATCGATTAATCATTTAGGCTCCAATTCAAAGTCCTGCTGTCATCGAATTTTTCAATTGACTATTTGTTTTAAAATATTTTTTATGTTTTTTAAATATATCTGCATTCAACTGAGTAAAAATTAAACTGCGTTCGACTTCTGAATAAAGATTTAAAGGCTCAAATAAAGTCGTAGCTGCTGTGTCTTTTAATTGATGTCTTGAAGCCATAGCAAAAGCCACATGATCTGTGCCTAGCTCTTTAAACAGTAGATTAGAGCTTTTTAAAAAATGAAGTTCAGTTAATAACCGATTTAGAATACGATCAGAAAAATAACGAACAAATGAATCTTCTTGGATCAGCTCAACTGGAACCTGTGCCCAAATAGTTAAATCCGTTTTTGCTGGCTCTATAAAATAACAATTATCGTAAATCGACCGGTTATTTTGATTTTCACAAAACCAAAACGAATTTTCTAATGGCAAATTCGTTTCTGATTGGTAGCAAAAAGCCATCCATTGAAAAACACAGTCTGCCGAAGATTCATTTTTCTGAGTATCGAAAACGTTAACAAATTCTTTTTTTAGGTGCCCCAGTACTGCATCTGAATTTTCAATCAAAATGTGCTGATAGTTAGAAAAATCACTGATTTTAAGATCATTTAATAAATGAACTTCACTATTCATCAGCTGAAAGTCAGCGACTAAAGGCTTCGTTTTTAATTTGATATTCGGGTCAGGACAAAGCTGCCTTTTTAAATCATACAAAATAGGATTCAGTCTTTGCCGATGCTCTGTATGAGCTAAGACTTCACCCAGTTCTGGCATCACCGACAGCATCATCTGCTGTGAATAAATTTTCATCGAATCAAATTCTGAAAGATGAAATTTGTAGTGGGGCTCTAAAATAAAGTAAGAAATATCCGCATTAAGAGCTTTGAAATAATTATTATGTTTCAATGTGGAGCTATTTGTAGCTATGACTAAAGCTTTTAACATAGGTTTAAGCATAGAGAATTCAAGCTAGAATTCAAGCCAAAACTCAAGCTCTTTCTCAAACACTTCTTCATTAAAATCTTCACTTTAAAAATAGATTTCTTTTATAAAAAAATAAGGCATACTTTATGAGTGATCCACCAGAAAAAAAAATATTTTCTACTTCATATTGTTGCATTTATTTTAACCATATTCATAGGATCACATAGCTTTTCACAAGCTTTAGAATCCGACGAATCCTTTGACCCATTTTCTGATTATAATGAATTTGAACAAGACACCGATGAAGAAGCCGACATTAATTTTTTAAAAAATGGTAGATACTTAACTCTGGCCTTAGTTTCAGGCTATCGCGGCTTTACAGATGGCTTTAGCCAAGCTTACGGCGGAAACTTCATTTACGGTCTGCAGTTCAGTTACTTCTTCGATTTAAATATTGCAGCCTCGCTTGGCTACACGACCGGTGATCACGCTGTCAACTTTAGCAGTTCAACAGGTAAGCTTTACACTGGAAACGTGAATCTTCAGGTCTTTGATATCAATGTGAAATACTTTTTCAACACTGATAATGTCACAAAAGGTCTAGCCGATTTAAACCCCTATGCGTTATTTGGAACGGGCTATTACACCAGAACATACAATCTAAGTAATGAATTCAATGAAGACCCCGACCGGGTTGCAGGGTTTAGATTAGCCGCCGGCATTGAAATCCCCGTGCTTCGTAGGCGTTCGTATTTTGGTTTTCAAGTTTTATATAATTTTGTGCAATTTCCCGATGAAAACATCGGAACTATTTACGAAGGTGATGTTTCAGGCGATGTGCCTATATCTCCGCGATTAAAGGGCGATCCCTACGAATTTAACGTGATGTTTGGTTTTAATTTCTAGAAACTGCCCCAGAGAAATGCCCCTAGGATCTTGGTTCATGGGTTGTTTGCACAGCCCAGATCTAGATACAAATCAAACTGATTTATTGTTATTAAATTCTTGATA
>JAYSQO010000006.1:0-2431 GCA_043721535.1 Bdellovibrio sp.
GGTGTATTATGACTTTCAAACTCTATCATTATGTTCAAGTCTTCGCATTTTCAGTAATTAGTACTGTGATAGCTTGTTCGCCAACACGATTTTCATCAAGTGTAGCACCCGATTCAGTTTGTGATGCCAGCACAACAGTTTGTGTTGTTACAAATGGAATTACAAATATTTCTCAACCTTATAAAATCGGTGCCGGTAAAGTCGATATTCTTTTTGTAAACGATAATTCAGCTTCAATGGCAGTAATACAAAGACGTATGGCTCAAGCTTTTGGTGGATTCATTGAAAGACTAGATCTTAAAGAAATTGATTACAAAATTGCAATGGTGACAACAGACATGACCAAAGTGATCGATGGTTCAGTTTCTAGTCCATTAATTAGTTTTGACGGTGTAGGCCAATTTTTAACAAAAAATATTTCAAATAGAGTTCAATTGTTTAATGGAACAATCGTTAGACAAGAAACGGTAGCTTGTGAAGCGATGATTAAATCATATTACAATACTTATGGTTCTGGTTTTCAGTCTCAAGCAGGGTACGAGGCACAATATAATGCAAAATGTGCCTCAAGCGACGAGCGCGGAATTTTTGCAGCTAACTATATTGTAAAAAATAACACAGGCAGCTTTTTACGTAGTGATGCCCACTTAAATATTATTCTGATTTCAAATGAAGATGTTCGCAGTGGACAAACTTCGACTTTTATAACTGAAGATCGCGCAACAAATTTATCAAGCACAGTGAATTCAACTTACCCTGGTAAATTTTGGAATTTCAATTCGATCATCACTAAAACTAGTCAGTGTGCTCAGCAACAAGTGGCTGAATTTGGTGTTGGTAATGCGATCGGTGCAAACATCGGAACAGAATACGCTGCGCTTTCTGCATCAGCAGCAACAAACGCTGATGGAAATCCAGCACCACGTGGACAAATCATTGATATTTGCCAATCAAACTATTCAACGAATTTTCAAAATATCGCTGCGAAAGTTGCTGAGTCAGCAAGATTATTAACATTAAAATGTAATCCACTTGAAGCACCAACAGTGACATTAGTGAGTAATCCAAATTCGCTAGTGGCTCATCAATGGAATGGCGGAAATCAAATTTCTTTTAATGCGGGATCTGAAGGTATCGCAGTGAATATCGCTTATCGTTGCCAAGTTGGCGGAGTTCAATAGTTTAATAGAAATTGTTAGAACTGAATTCATTCAAATAAAATTATAAGATTAAAAAGTAAAAGGTCTGTCTCGATATGAGACGGACCTTTTACTTTTTAATCTTAAATTCAAGATGAATTTAAGAAATTCGTCTTAGCTATAGAATTCTATTAAACTTCATCGTTTTTGTGACCGATAGAAAAGCATATGGCGATGGTTGATCGATATAAAAAAGCAGGCGGATTTATTCAATTACTTCAAGTTATCGAAACTTGTGGTCCAAAAAAGCGTGAGCAATTCATGAAAATTATTCGTGAAGAAACTCCGAAATGGGCTGAAGCCATCGATGCTAAAATGATTACTTTCGAAAAAATTCTATCATGGAGCCCTGAAGCCATTATGGAAATCAATGCGAACTTAAATATATTAACATTTGGAACTGCACTGAAAGCTTTACCAGAAGAGCAATTTCAAAAATTTGCAGAAAAACTAGGTCCAATTGAAGGCCGAAAATTTGAAAAAGTTTATCAAGAGGGGACTCCAAGCCCTAGTGAAATTTCATCGTGTATCGTTAAGCTACTTAATGAAACACGACTGATGCTTGTCAGTAATAAATTAAAATATGAAAAAGTAGATCCCCTTTTAGATATCCCCGAAGATTTTGAACATCACCTTGAAAAAGGCGTTATTAAGTTAGTAAAAACAGAGGGTGGTGTATCAACTGCAACTGGGATAGCCGTGGCAGCCAATGCAGGGGTTATAGTAAGCCCACAATCAACGGGCAACATGTTAGGCAATCCTAACGAAGTGGATTCCCTAAGACGTAAAATCGTCGAATTAAATCAACAGGTTCAGCTTTTAAAGAAGGATAACCTCTTTATGAAAGACAAACTGGATAAAATCAAAAAAATAGCCTAATAAGTAATCTGTGGGCTTTTAAAGGCCCTAATTTATTGACAACTAATCCCGTCAGCGAATATCTTCACTTCACTGTTATCAGTATATCGTCGGGGCGTAGCGCAGTCTGGTAGCGCATCTGGTTTGGGACCAGAGGGTCGTAGGTTCGAATCCTATCGCCCCGACCAATTTATTATCTAAATAGTTGGCCGAGACCTAAAAATCCCACAGTTCTAAGTAGTTAAAATCATTACGAGTCGAGATCGCCATTATTTTGAATGGCCTTCTGCGCCCGTAGAAATCCTTGTAGTTCCCTTCTTTTTCCCTGCCACCGCTGCCTCTCATTGGCGAACTTTCGCATAAGTTCAACAAAT
>JAYSQO010000007.1:0-15778 GCA_043721535.1 Bdellovibrio sp.
TTAGCTTCGTAACTAAAATTCTAAGAAGTTCTTGAATTTGATTGGATCCCTTTTATCCATTCATGACACAAAGCATTCCACCATCAACTGAGAAGAACCGATTGTGTCTGAAATGTTGAAATTAGCTAAAAATGGTTCAGAAAAATAAGATAGGTGGCGTTCGCTAATACGGACGCCACCTATTGTTATCTAAAAAACGGCTTTTTACCCTTCTGGCCAATATCTTCAGGGTTTGCCACATAAATAATGTGATCAACCCATTTTTTATTTTCATACCAGTAACGCTTTTTAATACCTTCTTTTTGCATCCCGATAGCTTTAACCAGACGAATTGATTTTTTATTATCTAGATTGATCGCAGCCTCTAGTCGATTAAGTTTTAAATCCTTAAATCCGATTTTCAAACCAGCTTTTGCTGCTTCTTGGCCGTAGCCTTTTCCCCAATAATGATTATAAATCATATAACCAAAATTAGAGAATTGGTGAGTGCTTCTGACATAAACGTCGAAATCAATTTCTCCCACAATCTTTCCGGATTTTTTCTCAAATACATAAAGACGATAGTAGTCGTCATCATTTGCTAACTGTTTAAGTCGTCGCATGAGTTTTAGAAAGATGGCTTTAGTGCATTCCTTTTTAGCTCTAGGGCCATTGTCCCATTTACTTTGTGCAGGCTTACGATTGACGTAACCGTCAAACCAAGCTTCGTAATCTTTCGGAGTCAAAACACGAAGAACAAGTCTTCGTGTATGAACCGTTTTTAGTTTTTGTGAAACTTTTTTTGAAATCATTAAATTTTCCTCAAGTAATTAGATTTTTGAATTCAGAACAAAAACTGAATTCAGTGATAACTTGAGCAAACTTCTATTATGAATAATTTAGATTATAAACTGACAGATAAAGGAAGCTGCTCATTGAATAGATTTGAATTTTTCATAGTGCCTCCTTTGGTTTGAGATCTAATTGTTACCTGATACTCGTGACGTAATCAACCCTTTTTCCAGCAGAAAATATAAAAAATTAGTTATTGATAAAATAGTCAAGGTCAACGTGATGTTTGATTTCTAAAATGGAGCTGTGGGGAATGATCGCACTAAAAGAAGCACCAACACCAGCTTGCTGCGGAATAGGATCAAAAGATGTAACAAGGTTACTGGCGAAAATTCGAACGTTGTTTTTTCTAGATTTTAGATTTTTTGAAAAAATATCGCATCAGAGGCTTGCGTTGTTGAAAACGTAAAAATCATTTTAAGTTCTCCTAAATTACCAGAATTTGTAAAGCTTCTTTTTTGTTTAGGAGATAGATCTTTTCTGATTCTGCCTCTTCTGAACGATTGGATTTCTGATCTTGAAGCTATTAATTTGTTACCTACGTATTCTTCTTTCAATCATCGAGAGAAGGTCATCTTTGGTAGTTACAAATTCGATATGATGTTCTGTGCTGCCGACTTCTTTAAAACCCATTCGGCGGTGAAAATTTAGAGACTTCGAATTGGTGTGATGCGCATGACTTCTAATCGTTGCTATTGCATTACTTTGAAGATTTTTAAGAATTTCACAAAGTAGGGTTGATAATATTTTGCCGTTATTGAATTTCTTCAAGTTAAAACTGATGATAGTGACTTCAGGTCCTTTAACTTCATACATGACGAAGCCTTCTACAGCACCATTCTCATGGCTTATTACAACATCGCTGTCTTTAAAAAAATCCAATTGTTCGCGCATGTGCTGTGGGGTCAGATGCAAACCGACACTGGCTAGAATTGGCAAAATATTTTTACACTCTAGCTCTATTAATTGCTCGGTGAGATCTGAACTCAAATCTTTTATTTTCATATTTTGAGAATATCAGAAGAACCAGGAAAATCCTAAATTTTTGATCAAAACCCTTTTTCTTTGATCAGCCTTGGCCATTTGCATGAGCTTTTTGAATCAGGAGAAATATTTTTGGATCTTAGACTTTTGGCGCTCGCAAAACAGAGCGCCTTTTATATCGATGACAAGTGTTTAATAACGCGAAGTTAAAAATTTCAAGCGGTAGTATTAGAAATTCTAAAATAACTAAAGGGTTAACGAACAGTATTTTTACTGACGTCTCTATTTCCAAGTTCAATTTTAGTAGTAAACCAAGTCCAACCGCGATCTTTTGCCAATGCTCGAATATTTCTTTCACATGTTTCGGCTGCGGCCTTAGCCTTCGCTCTTACGGATTCGTCATCAAAAAGTACCTTGATATTAATCTTATCCTTTTCGGTGACGCCACTAAAAAGGGACCAGCTAAGAGTTGGAATGCCCCCAAGCCATAAATTACACTCATTGCGATATTCAACTAGAAGCCACTCTATACGAGTAGGAGTATAAGGCTTATCACCTTCGTACTTTGCAGGATCAAGCTTTTTGGTGAATGGCGTTTGAGCGAAAAGTTGATTGCTAAAAAAAATAGATAGACTGAGAAAGATAATAAATTTCATTCAAAAAGTTTTTCATTGTCGTCTCATCTGGTCAACAACCTAATCGTTTCTTGGAGCCGATGTCCATCCAGACAGAGCCTTTAAGGTTCTTATATTTGATCTGAGCGAATGAAAGCAACAAGTGAACAAAAGGGCTACATTTTAATATATATTATCTGGTCCAATACATGAGTTAAGGGCCTACCAGTCGCTTTAGCCGTTGCCAATACATCGAGCATTGCTTTTCTGCACTGCATTTACGAGTTTTTTTGCTGCCTCTGCACGAAGCAAGGTTCATATTTTCACTGTGAAATCATGGCCTTGGTCATTTCATTTTTGGAGGGGATTTGTCATCATTGGGAGCAACTGTTTCAGGAAATAGGTATCAGGTCGGAGCGTTCTGGTATTACGCAAGTCAGTTACTTACGGATAACTCTCTTTCTACTGTGGAACTCGAAAGTTTAAACACAAAAGTAATTGATGATGTTATTTGCCATTATAACAGTCCACGACCAATTCAGGGTACAAACCTCACCTACCAAAGCGATTATTTTCAGATCAAATATCACGTTGATCAAACTGGTGCCCTTACACACACGTACTTGGTTGATGATAATGCTGTTAGTACAACGAAATCAATTCTCGTTCGATTTTATGAAGCATTTCAGAAACTAAATACAAAAGGCAATAGCCGATTAAATTTGGTAACGAATTGGCGATGGGATCATAACGATGTGCTGGCTCCAGCGGTTCGAAGAGCTTTCCTAAATACAAAATACGTAAAAGATAAAGCTGAAAAGGCGGCCATCGAAGTATGGATTCAAAAACTTGGCTGTGCTCCTGATGAGTTTGAATTATTTGTGAACCGCCTAGCGATCAGATCATCGTTTGATTTAGTTGACCAAAGAGAAGCACTTAATGATCGCTTGAAGCTCGCAGGACTACTTCCTTTGGATTTAGAAGTTAGTCACAGTCCATACGATGATTTAGGTTTACAGCTAATAGAATGTGGTAAAACGGAAATTGATCGACCTTTCCTAATTGAATTTGCGAAAAAGAATAAAATCTATGTCGGCGACGCAATCAGAACAAATAGTCAAAATGTTTTAGCTATCAAATCGTTTAAGAAAACTTTTGATGCTGTTACACCAGCTCTAGAAGTTAATCTTACTCACTTTTTTCCAGGCAGAAGTCTTGGCTCAGAACATAGTTGGACAAAAGATGTCTACGCAGAACTAGCAAATTCTTTAGAAATTTCAAATTTGAGTAAACTTACTAATCCGATCTCAGTACTGACACGGCCCGTAGCACCAATCTTTTTTCAGAGTTTGAAGCAAAAAACACCTCACACCGCAAAATCATACTGGCAAAATTTTCAATGAAAAAAACTATGGGCCCCGAAAAATGATAGAAGAAGAAATTTCGAAATTATTATAGCCGTTAAGCTCGTTATTAGACCCTTGTGTTGCTAAAAGTAAGCCCGATTCAACACTGAAAGCCGCATCGTAATTGTAAGTTGCAGCAGATTTCAAAGTCGTCAGCAAAGTTCGTTCATTCGTGGTTGATAAGGCAGAGCTTTTGATTCCGCGGCGACTGTTAATTTCAATAACCTGCGTGATCGTCCGGTTGAAGTAAACTTTTTGAGTTATTTGCAGATCTGAGCTCCAGGTCCATTGAGGGTTGAGCGGGCCCTTTGCTCCGAAACCAAGATCAAAATAAGAATGCGAATATTCACTTAAGCTTGAAAAAACAAATCCAAGACCTGAAAAGCCGTGCAGCTGAATTTTTTCATTCATTTCAAATTCGGTATCACCTGAAATATGACCCTGATGATCCCAACGGTTACTGAATTGATGAAAGTGCCGGCTTTCAAAACCCACTAAAGCACTAAAGTTTAACCGAGAGTTTTTTTCCCAGGTTTTTTCGAAATCAAAACCGAGTCCTGAATTCGTAAAACTGGTGTCAGAAGTTGCCGCCGAATTATTAATATAATTTCGGTGAAAAATTTTAGGAATCACCTGATATTCTCCGGTGATGCGACTTTCTTGCAATTGTTCTGTCGACAAATTTAAAGACAGCAAATTATTAGATTTCTGTTTCGAATAATTGAACCAAGAAATCCCTAAATAAAATGGAACATCTTGCACATCACCATACCACTTGGAATCAAGCCTTGTGTAGACATCCGCAATAGGCTGTGTCGGCAGCAGATCTGCGTTAGACGTGTAAAACAATCCAAGGCTTTGTTTACCTTGGATTTGCTTAGGTGTTTGTGCGTGTGTTTGTAAGCTTACGAAAAAGGATAAACAGATGATCGCGGCCTGTGCGGAAGCGTTCATTATTATTTTCGTTCTTTGCTGTCTGATTTTTTGTCTTTAAGTTCTTGGCGCTTTTCTTTCATCGCTAGCTTTTTTTCTTTGCGATCCATTTTTTCTTGTTTGCGTTGAGCGTTCTTTTCTTTACGGTCATTCCTGATGGCTTGACCCAGTTCCCGTGGTGGCACACCTAAAGCTTTAGCGATAGCACCCCAACCCATTTTCTGCTCTGTTCGCATTTGCGAGATTTCTTCTGTCGTTTTTCCTGACAATTCGGCCAAACGATTAATTCTTAGTGTATCGTTAGCACCTAGATTTTTTTCAACTTCTGCTTCTGATGCTTCTGCTGTTGATTCAGTCGATGTGGCTTCTTCTGCGGCCATCGCTATGTGAACAGTACCCAAATTAAAAGTGATGCAGGTTAGCGTTAATAAGCCAATTTTTTTTAATGCGTTCATGTAAGTCATAAATCTCCTTGAATCGTTTGGTAAAGTTGCTTCCTTACACTACACGTGTGATCTTGATTTCGCAAATTTTTAACTTATGGAAATGTCAAATCAAGACAGAAATAATTTTTCGTAAAACTTTTGATCGTATTCTTGTGAATTTATTCAAATGTGGTCCAGGGCGCACCATTCGGTCCACAAAAGATAAATACTTTACTCTTCATACTAGATAACCGTTTAGTTCAGCCTTTAAGCTTAGATGTTGCATATCAAACAACATATGCAACACATTATCGTATTAACTATTTTAGCTTTATCCCTGCACAGTTTTGCACAAGACCAAGTGCCGAAATTCAGCCACTGGCTACCTTCGATACAGCTCAATTTATACAACGAAATCGAAAAATTGGAAAATTCTCATTTTGATACACGTGTTGACATTGAAAAAGAAAATCGAAATGCCATGAAAATGTTAAATACTAAATCTGACAAAATATTTCATCGCAAAGAATATATTAGTGTTAATGAAGCTGAAGAATTACATCGTAAACTTATCAATGATCCCGTAGCAAATGCAGACAAGAGGACTTATGATCCAGAACTGCGTTACGGGTATTGCTTTGGTCGGGCAACTTCGGTTTGGTTAAATGCTTTGGATTTAGGAATGGATAAAGACTCAGTGAAAAAGATTTTCTTAGTCGGTCCAATGAGAGCTGCGGGCTTCGATTGGCAGTTTCATGTTGCAACAGCAATCCGATCAAAAGATATATTTTCTGAAAGATGGCTTATTATTGATAAGACGTTCGACCGTCCGGTAACTATTCATGAGTTCTATAATTTCTATAAACAGTTTAATACAAACGAAAAATTAAGAATGATCGTAACAGAACCACAACGATTAGTGCCTTCATCAACAGAAAAATTTGGTCCGCAATTATACAAGAACATTGAAAATGATTATTTGTACAACAAATACTTTCAAGATTTACTAAGAAATTTCTCCAACAAATCCAATTTCAATCGCACAAAACAGTGCAAATACTTGTTCTAATCACAGTTGCAATCATCTAATGCAATTTGTCTGCTTTTCGTAGATCAATTTAAAAAAACACATCACATCCAAGATGTTTCATGTTAAATCTTAAAACCTATGTCGAACACACATTCTGATTCAAATAAAACACCTGGATACAAATACATATTAATGCTTGGGGCACTTGGTGTCGTTTACGGGGACATCGGTACAAGTCCCCTTTACGCCCTTAAAGAAGCCTTTCACCCCGGTCATCATATGGTGGCACTTCCAGAAAATGTATTCGGTCTTATATCATTAATCTTTTGGTCTTTGATGATTGTGATATCGATTAAGTATTTAACTTTTATTTTACGCGCCGATCATAAAGGCGAAGGTGGAATTCTAGCCTTAACATCTTTGATTACCCCAAGTAAAAACACTGAAGAAAAAAGACCTAAAACCAAAATGCTTTTAATTTTGCTAGGATTATTCGGCACAGCCCTTTTATACGGTGATGGAATGATCACTCCGGCGATTTCAATTCTAAGTGCCATCGAAGGTCTTAGTTTAATTACCCCGATTTTTAATCCTTATATTATTCCGATAACCGTCGCGATCATGGTTGGTCTTTTTTCGATTCAAAAAAAAGGTACGGCCACGGTTGGTAAAATTTTTGGTCCGGTGACGCTGACTTGGTTTATCGTCTTGGGTGTCTTAGGTGTCGTTAGTATTGTTCAAACGCCAGAAATTTTTAAAGCCATCAACCCAGTTTATATTATTTCATTTTTTCAGACGAATGCTTGGTACGGGTTTGTTGTTTTAGGATCTGTATTCCTTGTCGTGACCGGCGGCGAAGCTTTGTATTCTGATCTTGGACATTTTGGTATTAAGCCTATTAAGCAAGCCTGGTTTTTTGTGGCTTTGCCTGGTTTGACATTGAATTACTTCGGTCAAGGCGCTTTATTATTAAGAAATCCACAGGCCATTGAAAATCCATTTTATCTGCTTGCGCCCCAGTGGGCACTTTACCCGCTGGTGTTACTTGCGGCACTGGCTACGACCATTGCTTCGCAAGCTTTAATCACCGGAGTTTTCTCATTAACTTTACAAGCTGTTCAAAACGGATATCTTCCGCGGTTTCATATTTCACATACATCAAGACATCAAATAGGCCAGATCTATGTGAAAAACATGAATCGACTTCTTATGATCGGAAGTATTGCTTTAGTTTTAACTTTTAAAACTTCAAGCAATTTAGCCGCTGCTTACGGATTGGCTGTGACAACGACGATGGTGATCACAACCATTTTATTTTATTTTGTGGCCCGTGAAAAATGGAACTGGAGCCGCTTAACTGCGGGATCTATTTGCGGAATTTTTTTAGTGATTGATTTGGCATTTTGGGGTGCAAATTTACTTAAAATTCTAGACGGGGGTTGGTTTCCTTTATTAGTCGGTATTGTTGGGTTCACTCTGATGACAACATGGAACCGGGGCCGGGTGCTTTTAGGCGTTCGCCAAGAGGAAAAAACAATTCTCTTAGCTGATTTTCTGAACGAGGTAAAATCTAAAAATCCAAATCGCATCGAAGGAACTGCCGTTTACCTGAATCGAAGTTTAATGCACACACCTTCGTCACTAGTACACGCTTACAAGCATTTTAAATCTGTTCACCAGAATCTTGTTTTTTTAACAGTGCAAACAGACAGTGTGCCCTATGTAGTGGCTACCGAGCGAATCAAGGTATTGCCTTTGTCCGATGATAATTATCAAATCATTTTGCTGTACGGCTATTTAGAACAACCAGACATTCCCAAAGAAATTGAAAATCTGAAATTAGGGAACCTTCAGCTAAGCGTTGATAACGTAAGCTTTATCATTGGCAAAGAAAGTCTTTATGCAACGGATTTTCCTGGAATGGCTATCTGGAGAGAAAAGATTTTTTCAATTATTTCAAAAAACGAAATTTCAGCTTCAGATTATTTTCAGCTTCCGAAAGATAGAGTCATTGAAATCGGCATTCAGATAGCGCTGTAATTGTGTTAAGCACAAAGAAAAAGTAGCTCTTGAAAAAAAGAAAATCAGAAAAAATTTCGAAAGTGTTCGTAGTTTGATTTTTAAAAAAGAGAGTTAGATTTAGTGCTTAATTGATTAAAGCTTTTTTATTTTGTCACAAATATTAAACCACAGTCCTAGTACTCAGTAGAAGGACAAGTGAACAATTAAGTTCATGAGGGTAAAAATATGAAAAAATTAGTAATGATCTCATTAGTCGTATTAGCAGCAGTCACAAGTCATGCCCGTGAAAGTGCTGATACTAGTCTAGTTTCTGAAAGACTAACAGCAAGAGCTGAAGCAAAGTTAGATCAATCAGCGAAGCAAACAGCAGAATCAAAGCAACCTGCTGATGAAAAAATTTGCAAAAATCATAATTCAAAAAATGCTGGATGTTGTTAAAATTGCAAGCGTTCTATAAGTTGTACTTTTCTAAAATTCATTAATATACTTGGTTTCATGGGTTGGAGAGTATGAAATTTATTTTGATCTTAATAATAGTATTTACAGCAGCGTTTGACGCTTGCATTGCGTCTCCGTCAGTTGAAGTGAAAAAAAATGAATTTTATAAATTAGGCTCAAATAGCTTTTTTGTTACTGATCACAGTATTTCGGCAGAAAATGCTGATGAACATAAATCATGCGAACATGAAAATCATGATCTTTGTCAACAATGTCACTTATGCCAACATTTAATTGCGGTCCTTGGTTCTCAGCCAATTGTTAAAGTTGATTCTTTACGCTTACAAACTTTTTATCAATTTTATATTCCATCTACATTTATTAAATCTTTAAAGCGACCTCCAAAAGTTTAGATCTTATTCTGGCTTGATCTATTGACTTATTATTTTGCCGATTTAATCGGCCCCCCTGAGGTACATTATGCGCTTTTTATTCATATTTATGCTGGTTAGCCAGAATCTTTATGCTCAAGAAAATCTTGGACACATGCATGGCAGCCACACTGAGTGCGAACTGCCAAAAACAACAATGGATGTCATTCGCTGCGCAGTCCGAAGTAACCCAGAGGCTCAAAGAGCAATTTTAGCCACAGCACAAGCAAGTACTTTACCAGATGCTGAGGGTCAGTTTCCAAACCCCGAACTGGATGTAGATATCGCAAATGGAAAAGATAATACCAACAGCACTGAAATTGGGTTGCTACAAAAAATCCAGTGGGGTGGGAAAAGATCATCAAAAATTGATTCGGCCCGTGCACAGGTAAGTCTTGCTGAAGCGATGCAAAATGATGTGCAAGCTGATGTCATCCGAGAAACTGTTAAGAATTTATATCGTCTAAGACAGTTAGAGTTTGAGAAATCGATTCTAAACAACACGATTCAAACACTACAAAAAATTATTTCTCAACAAGCAAGTCGCCCGACGCTACCACCAGAACAACAAGTCACATTATCTGTTTACCGAATGGCACTGGCTGATGCGAAAATGAAATCTGCTGAATCACTGGATGAAGAGCGCGAATTAGAACATTTCTTTCATGTATCCACAGGACATTCTTTATTGGAACTAAAAAGCATCTTACCAATGGCTTATGAAAACTGGCCGCAAATAAGCAATGTAGATAAAATAAATTCGGATTTAAAATCACCAGCTATGAAAAAAGCTTTAGCAGAAAAAGATTTAGCATTGGCAGAACTTTCATCGGCAAGAGCTAACACATGGCCAGAACTTAAACTGGGCGCAGTTATGAAAAAAGAGGAAACAGATAATAATAACGAAACTTTATATGGGTTTCGCCTAGTTATGGATTTGCCTTTTTTTAGCCTTAATAGCGGAGGCCGCGCTTACGCTAGCCGTGGTGTCACACGATTTGAAAAAGGTGCAGACTTAACAGCTAGGGAAGACAGTCATGAAAGAATTGAGCAAATAAAAGTTTACAAAAGCGCTGTTGAATCTTTAAAAGAAGCACCAGCTGTTCAGTCAATAGAAAAAGATTTTACTCGCAACCAAAACTTAGCCCAAAGAGGTTTGATCTCGGGATCACTTCTTATTGAATTTCACAGACAGCGTTCAGAACTTATCCGTAGCCGCAATTTAAGAGAGCTAAAAGCTATTCAAGCTCTTTGGCATATTCGAAAAATCGATGGCACAATTTTTTCGGAGACTTTATGATTAAAATTTTATTAGTACTTTTGATTTCGCTAAATGTATTTGCTTCTGGCGAAGAAGCAATATCTACACAATATGGAGCCGGAAAAGCTGTTGAAGCCTATAGTAAAGAAGACGGATTTAAACTATCAGTAAAAGCGATAAAAACCTTAGGTATAGAATTCATCAAACTAGATCAAAGCTCCAGATGGAAAGTCCCTCAGTCATCATTAGTTAATATTAAACAATCCTTCATGGTTTACCGCCGATTTGATGGTTGGTTAACAATGGTTTTAGTAAAAGTCATTTCCAAAGACAGCCAGTTTGCAGTGATTGAATCTGCTGATTTGGAATCAGGTGATGAAGTTGTAACAGCAGGAGTTCATTTTGTACGGATGACTGATGCTGATCTAAATAGTGGCACTGTTGATTCATGTGCACATTAAGTTAAAGGATTATTAAATGATTTCACAATTAGTTTGGTTTTCGATTAAACAAAGATGGCTTGTCATATTTGCTACAGCTTTAGTTGCTGTGGCTGGATGGTTTGCCTTTAATAAATTACCGATAGACGCAGTCCCTGACATCACAAATATCCAAGTTCAAGTTAACACAGCTGTTGAAGCACTAAGCCCCGAAGAGATTGAAAGAACAGTCACTGTTCCAGTTGAAACGGCACTTAACGGTATTCCGGGTGTTACACAGGTTCGTTCGATCACACGTTTTGGTATTTCTCAGGTGACAGTCGCATTCGAAGAAGGAACAGATATCTACAGAGCACGGCAACTTGTGACAGAAAGATTACAAGGCGTTTCAAAAAACTTACCAGTAGGGGTGTCACCAGAATTAGGCCCTGTAACGTCTGGCTTAGGTGAAATTTATCATTATGTTGTTGAAGCTAAAATTCCAGCTACAGGTCTAAAAAGATTAGAGCAGCTTTCTGAAATCAGAGCACTTCAAGATTGGTACATTAAACCTAGATTGCTCACTGTAAAGGGCATTGCCGAAGTTAACACCATCGGTGGCCACGAAAAACAGTATTTGATCCACCCAGATCCAAAAAAAATGTCAGCATTGGGAATTCATTTTTCTGATATCGAAGAAGCTATTGAATCAGCCAATAAAAATGCTGGCGGGGGTTATGTTGAACAAACTGCCGATCAGTTTTTAGTTCAGGCTTTCGGTTTATTTAAATCGATTGAAGATATCAAAGATGTTCCGATACGTACACTCGAGAATGCAAGTGTTATAACTATTGCTGATGTGGCAACTGTTGAAATAGGTAAAGAACTTAGAACTGGTGCCGCTTTACATAATGGAAAAGAAGCTGTCGTAGGCTCTGCCTTAATGTTGTTAGGCGAAAACTCAAGATCAGTTTCACTACGTGTCGCAGAACAAATTGAAGAAATTAAAAAAGGCTTACCCGAAGGCTATGAAATTAAAACCGTGTATAATCGGTCTGATTTAGTCAATGCGACACTAAGAACAGTGGAGCACAATCTCATATTAGGTGCTGCACTTGTTATTATTATTTTATTTTTACTTGTTGGAAATATCAGAGCAGCTTTGATCACAGCTATCATTATTCCATTATCATTATTATTTACTTTTATTTTAATGCGCTATTTTGGAATTTCAGGAAATTTAGTCAGTCTTGGTGCTTTGGATTTTGGTATTATTGTTGATGGTGCAGTTATTGTATTAGATAACTGTGTCAGAAAAATTCATGACAACACCCAAAGTTTAAAACGACAATTAACAAGCCAAGAACTTAAAAAGTCAGTGCATGAAGCAACTTTAGAGATTCGCAAATCAGCTGGATTTGGCGAATTAATTATCATTGTTGTGTTTCTTCCGGTATTTGCTTTCGTGGGCATTGAAGGAAAAATGTTTATACCGATGGCTGCAACATTTATTTTTGCCATTATTTCAGCTTTAATTCTTTCGTTTACTTTTGTTCCAGCTTTAGCCAGTTTAATTTTAAAAGGTAAAGTTGAAGATAAAGAGCCTTGGATTATGTTAAAACTTTATCAAATTTACCAGCCAGCACTTGATTGGAGCTTAAAATCAAGACGAGCCGTGATCACAATAGGAATTGCTTCGGTTATTGTTGGTACAATCCTATTTGCAAAACTTGGTGGAGAATTCTTACCACAAATGGACGAAGGCTCAATTGCTATTCAATTTATTCGCCCAGTCACGATTGGAATTTCTCACTCAGTGGCTCTTGAAGAACGCTCACAAAATATCATTAAAAGTTTTGCGGAAATTAAAGATGTATTTGCTAGGATTGGAACGGCTGAAATTTCGACTGATCCGATGGGGTCAAATATTGCTGATACTTATTTGATGTTAAAGCCAACAAAAGAATGGCCTAAGATTAACGGAAAAAGAAGAACGAAAGCTGAGCTTATTCAAGCCATCGTTAAAGAACTCGAGGAAACTTCTCCGGGACAACGTATTTTGGTCAGCCAACCAATTCAATTGAGATTTAATGAATTAATGGAAGGGACTCGGGCTGACATTTCATTAAAAATATTTGGTGAAGATCAAGCTAAGATTACTGAAATCGCCGAGCAAGCTATTGCTGTTATTCAAAAAGTAAAAGGTGCTGGCGATGTTGAACTTGAAGCCAAAGGGACAGTCACGGTACTTGATGTTTCTCCGAATAAGGAAAAATTGAAGCGAATGAATGTTTCATCCAAGGAAGTTTTAGAAACCATAGGTGTTGCAATGGGTGGTCATGAAGTAGGAACGTTTTATGATGGCATGAAGAAGTTTCCGATCGTCATCCGGCTTAAAGATGAAGATCGAAGTAATATGCAAGCTATCAAAAGCCTACCAGTGGGAATTGCAGGAAATGCGACTTTACCATTAAGTGAAGTTGCAGATCTTAAATTTGTTGAAGCTTACAGTTCATTTAGTCGTGAGCAAACTAAGCGTAGAATTGCAGTTCTTATAAATCCAAGGGACCGCGATACAGAATCTTTTGTTGAAGAAGCTCAGGCAAAAGTTCAGGACAGCATAAAATTACCACCAGGATACTACATGGAATGGGGTGGAAATTTTAAAAATCTGAATGAAGCAAAAAATAGATTATTAATATTGGCCCCATTAGCGCTGCTTTTGGTGCTTCTTATGATTTACGCGGCATTTAAGAATGTTCTAGAAACCGCAATTATTTTCATGTGTGTGCCACTGGCCTTGGTCGGAGGAGTCATTGGGCTCATAGTTGCTGGCATACCTTTTAGTATTTCAGCTGGTGTTGGGTTTATTGCACTGTCAGGCATTGCTGTTTTAAATGGAGTCGTTCTTGTCAGTTTCTTTAATGAACTTCGTGCTAAAGGAATTAAAGGCAAAGATCTTGTTAAACAGGGCGCTTTACTAAGACTTCGTCCAGTTCTTATGACAGCTTTAGTCGATATATTTGGTTTTCTACCAATGGCTTTATCAACGGGTATGGGTGCAGAAGTTCAAAGACCACTAGCAAGCGTTGTCGTCGGTGGAATCATTTCATCTACATTATTAACGCTTATTGTATTACCAACTTTATATTTATCTTTTGAAAAGCAAATTGTAAAACTAAACCATATTCCAAAGGAGGAATTATGAAATCATTAAAAATAGGATTTATCGCGGCCGCTTTATTATTTACTGTGGGTGTGTTTGCTGAAGAGATCAAAAGCTCTAAGCCAGCAGCTCAAGAACAAACAGTTTTGCCGAAAGAGAAAAAAAGCAGAAAGAAAAAAGTAGAAATGTGTGCTGAATGCGGCAAGCCTGAATCTGAATGTGAATGTCACCACGAGAAAAAAGAAGATAAGTAGTCGCAGAAAATCAGAGATTAAAGTTTTACAATCTTTAATCTCAGTGCATTACCAATAACTGAAACAGAACTGAGGCTCATCGCTGCAGCGGCAATAATGGGACTCAGTAAAATTCCAAATGTAGGGTATAAAATTCCTGCAGCGACGGGAATGCCTAAGGCATTATAAATGAATGCAAAAAATAAATTCTGTTTGATATTTTTAATAGTTGATTTGCTGAGACCGCGGGCTCTTAGGATACCCATCAGATCCCCCTTGATCAAAGTTACACCGGCACTGTTCATCGCAATATCAGTTCCTGTTCCCATAGCGATCCCAACTTGAGCTTGCGCAAGAGCCGGTGCATCGTTAATTCCGTCACCGGCCATTCCTACGAATTTTCCTTCTTGTTGCATTTTTTTGACGATCTCAGCTTTTCCCTGCGGAAGTACATCGGCGAAGAATCCATCAAGGCTTACTTTTTTAGCGACAGCCTGTGCTGTTTTTTGATTATCACCAGTCATCATGATGATTTTAATCCCAGCATTTCGCAGTTCCTGAATCGCTGGGATTGAACTTTCTTTGATGGGGTCTGTTACACCCAAAAGACCTGCTAATTTTCCGTCAACAGCAGCGTACATAACTGTTTGACCATCTTCTCTTAAAGCATCGGCTTCGGATTCTGTGTCCCCCAGCTGAATAGAAAGTTCTTCTAACAGAGCTTTATTACCTATAGCGACTTGATGATTTCCAACTTGAGCCGTTGCACCCTTGCCAGTCACGGATTTAAATTCTTTGACGTCCTGAAAAGAAATACCTTTTTCTTTTGCTCCTGTGACAATAGCAAAAGCCAAAGGATGTTCACTGGCTTGTTCTAAACTTGCAGCTAAAGATAAAAATTCTTTTTCCTGAAGACCACTCAGTACTTTTACTGTGACGAGTTTTGGTTTACCCAATGTGAGTGTTCCAGTTTTATCGATGACTAACGTATCGACTTTTCGCATAAGCTCGATGGCTTCAGCATTTCTGAAAAGTACGCCCATCGTAGCACCACGGCCTGTAGCGACCATGATTGACATTGGTGTCGCAAGTCCCAAAGCACAAGGACAAGCAATAATTAAAACCGCGACAGCATTGATCATCGCGTGGGCTAATCTTGGATCTGGTCCTATGATTGCCCAAATTGCAAACGTCACCATGGCAGAAAGAATAACTGCTGGCACAAAATAAGATGAAACCTTATCCACAAGTTTTTGAATCGGTGCCCGAGATCTTTGTGCATCAGCCACCATTTGAACAATTTGAGAAAGTAGAGTGTCTTTACCGATTTTTTCAGTCTGTATAACTAGAGAACCCGTGCCATTGATCGTAGCGCCAATAATTTTAGATCCTATTGTTTTTTCGACTGGAATCGGTTCGCCTGAAACCATTGATTCATCAACTGAAGATTCTCCAGATATAACTTTTCCATCCACAGGTATTTTTTCGCCAGGTCTGACTCGTAATTTGTCACCGATTTGAATGTCTTCAAGTGGCACATCTAATTCAAATCCGTCGCTTAAGATTTTTCGAGCTGTTTTAGGTG
>JAYSQO010000008.1:0-15593 GCA_043721535.1 Bdellovibrio sp.
TGCGGCTTTAATCACTGGTCCATGGGACCGGCTCACCGGCGTTTTTGGTCCTATTTATGTACGACGCCTACAGGCTGTACCCATCATTTATTAGCGATGAACCAATTGATGAGTTCGTCAGGCAAATGAAATTTTTTGTTCCTGGTATTCCAGTACAACGATTCAAAGACAAAAAGTTAGAGCTTGAAGCACACTTTAACGTTACGGTGGTCAAATTTTTTGAAGAGGAAAACGACAAGACCAGGGTCAATATGATTTACTCGATGCGGGGTTTGCCAACAATCCTTGTATTGGAAGATTCGCAGGACTTTGTGGATTGTGATATTCCAATTGGAAAAAGTTACGGCACTTTGATAAAAATTAATTTAAAAGACATGGGTCACATGTTGGTAGCAGGTCAAACTGGTGGCGGTAAATCGAATTTTCTAAAAATTGTCACATCAATTCTTTGCATAAATAATCAGGATGCGGAAGTTCACTTTTTAGATTTTAAAGAGGGCGTTGAGATGATGGCAATAAAAAATAAACTTGGAAGTAGTCAAAAAAACTTTCATACATATGATGGTGCGGAAAAAGCGATTGAGTATTTGGCAGGGCTTGCAGACGTTTTGACCTCAAGGCTAAATCAAATCAAAAAATCAGGTGCAATTAATTTTGATGAATATTTAAAAAAATCTGTGGCTGACATCTTAATTGTCGATGAAGTGTCCAAAAGTGATGAACAGAATAAGAGTGAAAAACTGAGCCGCCTTTTTATCGTGGTCGATGAAATAGCTCAAGTGTATGTGAAGGACAATTCTTCAACTAAAGAGCTTAAAAACAAAGCCCGTGAAGCCCTGAATAAAATTGCGCGTCAAGGCCGTGCCGCTGGTGTGCATTTGGTTGTGGCAACACAAAAACCTGACGCCCAAAGTTTTGATCAAACCGTCAAAGCCAACATGCCAGCCATTCTTTGTTTTCCTATGCCGAGCCAAGTAGCCAGCGTTTCAGTTCTTGGAACAAAACGGGCTTACGATTTAGATCCAGACATTAAAGGTCGTGCCATTTATAAATTTGGTCCGACTTTACATGAGGTGCAAACTTATTATTTTCAATAGAGAGGATTTAAAATGAAAACTGAAAATCAAAATTTTAATTACTCAGGACGTAACATTACTGCTAAATCCAGAAAAATCGGAAGCTCTGAATACTTAACCCCACGTGACAGTAAAATTTTAAATTATCTTTGGCGCTGGAAAATCGCTTCGTCTATGTCAATTCATGAAGCGATTAATAAAATTTCATCACAGTATTCAACTTATAAAATTTTGGATAAACTTGAACGCTCTGGATTTATCGGAAGCTATTTTGACTACGAAGAAAGATTTTACGTCTGGCAATTAACTAGCAAAGGATTTGCGGTGATCAGAAAAAAGTTTGACGAGCTAGCTGAAGAAGGGTTTTTATCTGAAAATCCAAACCATGATAGGCTTGTTCAGGCGTTTCATTTAGGAGAGTGGTCGACATATCATAGCCCGCATGCTATATTCTGGACTGAGCAGGAAATGAGAAGATTTGATGTGGCAGATTACCCTGAATGGGTGCCAAAATCAAAAGAACACCGGCCTGATGGTTATACCCGCGTGGTCGGTCATAAAAAAGTTTACACTTTTGCGTTTGAAGTTGAACTTTCAACAAAGCGTATTTCAAAGTATGAAGCCACGATGCAGTTTTATAAACACGCTAGGCAAGTTAATCGCGTGTACTGGTTGGTTGATCACAACTACACCCGTGAACAAATTCTTAAAGCTAAAATTTGTGTCAATGACGAGTCATTCAACTACCATGTGTTCATTGATTTGGAAGATTTCAAGAAAAACGGATGGGATGCGATGATCACCAACGAGCGGTCAGAAAAGGTTCACACTCTACGTGAAAACATGCAGGAAGTCTGCGGGGATCTCTATAAGGAGCTCATGGCAACCCTGCGGGCAAACTCAACGGTTCATGTCCATTTGAATCATTTAAAAGTCATTGGTAAATCAAAGACTTAGCCCGCACCTGCGGCGGGGACATCTTTATGACTGACTACCCCCTGCGCCCAGTTTCACTTCTATATCAGTATGTCAAACAATCAACACTACGAGGTCATTTATATGATTAGATTTTGCAAATTTATTTTGCTCTTGCACCTTCTTGTTTTTACAAGTTGTCAGAATATGAAAAATAAATCCAACGATAAAATTTTAAATCAAACACCGCCGAAATTATTAAAACCTGAAATTAAAAAGATTTGGATTCCTGAAATCATTAAAAACGGTGGTACAGAATGGGAAGAAGGACATTACCTCTACCGCATTCAACGGGACACTTCATGGAGCCGTTAAAAACTGATTTAATAATTGGAGAGCTAGTAAATGAAAGCACTGTCGAGAACTCTCCGAAATATAAAGAAAAAACTCATATCGACAGAGTGAGTCTTGTTAAAGATGAATCCGACCGACTTAATAAGTGGCTTGCCCAGATTAAAAATTCAACTAAAGGCTTTTTAGACCTAACGCGGTCTGATCTCGTTAATTTCTTAATCAAATCACATGCTGATGAATTAACAGCAAAAGAAATTAAAAATATCAGACTTAGCCATTACAGCTTGATTAAGCATTTAAACTGGATCACGCCACAGCTTAAAAAAGCGTTTGAAGAAAATGACGTCGAACAGGTTAAAGCCCTTCAGACCGAACTTCGAGGATTAGAGCTGGGTGTCATCCAAAACGCGCAAAAAAAAGCAAATTCACTCGAGCAAAGCAATCAAATAACAACAAAAAAGCAACGCACAAAAAAATCTGAAACTAAAATAGCTCAAGATAAAATCGAAAATTCTTAAACGTTAATTTCAAAAATATTTTCGATTTTAAATCGTGCAAAATTCAATTCTGACTTGCGTTTTAGGAGTGTTTGTATGAAAATTAAAACTAAAGAAGTTGATGCGAAATTAGCTTCAGAAAAATCAAAAAAGTTCTTTGAAAATCGAATATGGCGAATTGGTGATGTTTCAGATTATACAGGGTACTCTTTAGGAACTCTTTATAATTTAACATCACAAAATTTAATTCCTCACAGAAAAAAACGCGGAAAGATATTTTTTATACCCTTAGAAATCCAAAATTGGATTGATGAGGAGTAAAATGACTAAAAGATATCAAAAAATTTCAAAACAAAAAGGAATTAGAAAAGATTTAATAACTGGTAAGTATCAAGCTTTAAAGAAAATAAATGGTGTGCAGCACGCAGAAACTTTTGATTCGATTCGTGATGCGCAATTTTGGCGAAATACTTTTAACGGTGAAAAATCTTTAATATGCCCTAGGACGACATCGACTTTAGGTCATGTGTGGCAAAGAATGAAAGAACTGCATTTTCCATCTTTAGAGCGAACTACGCAAAGAATTTGGGAGCGGCGATTTATTCATTTAAAAGAACTCTGCAATATGCACATGGAGGAAATTACTTCGACAGTTCTAAATCGTTGGATTGAGAAAAAGAAAAAATACTTTCAATCAGAAGATTATTTAAAAATGGGTCGGGGCAAAGCTACAAGGTGCAACTTGTATAATGAGCTTAATTTGTTTTCGACAGTTTTTAACTGGTATAAATCTGAAGATGAATTTGAAGAAGAATCAAAAGATATCTTCAGTCCAGTGAGAGCAAGACATAAACAAATGGCTTACATCAGAGAGTCGGTGCAAAAACCTGATAATAAAAAAATCACTGTTGAAGCGGCTTTTAAATTATTTTCAGCTTTACCTGAAGTTTATCGTGATTTGGCAATGGTTCAGTTTTTTTGTGCAGGACGAATTGGTGAAGTGGCGGGTATTCAGATCAGCAACATTTATTTTGATCAGGAATTTATACTGATTAAAAATGCTGTTGTTTGGACGGATGTTAATAAAGTATTTAGTTACTTAAAACCATTTCCAAAAAATCGTGACACGAGACGAGTTCATCTGCATTCAGCTTTAAGAGAAATTGTCGATCGCAGAATGAAATTAAGGTTTCCGGATTGTGATTATTTATTTCACATCGAGGGTAAGCCGCTTAACTACTGCACGATTCAGTCAAACTACAGATCTGCACAAGTTAGAACGGGGATTCCATACTCAGGGACCCACTGTTTACGTCATGGTATGGCTACCTTAGCGCGAAAAGTTGGTGGCATGGGTTTGGATTCCGTCGTTGCAATGACGGGTCATAAGGATCTAAAGTTGGCTGCACATTATTCTAAAATTGATGGCGAAGTTCAGAAAGATACTTCGCTTAAAATTTTAGATCACATACAGCAGTTGGGCTACGCCGAAGTAGCTAAAGTTAAGCAAGAAATTGCGCAAACACCAGAGCCAAATTTAGGCGAAAATGTTTACCAATTTCGCAGAGTAAAAGGAGGTTAAAATGAGTGAAAAACAGCAAAATAGGGTGATATGGGGTGATATGGACTTTTTCCAAAAAAAATCTTTAATGATTTCGATAGGATAAGTGCCCTATGCCAGAACTTCCTGAAGTCGAAACAGTCTGTCGCAGTTTAAATCAGAAAATCTTTGAAATCTCAAAGACACCGAAGATTACGAATATTTATTTATGGCGTAAAGATTTGCGCTTTAAGATTCCTGCTGTCGCCATTAAAAAGCAATTTGATCAATTGATTTTGGGTGTTCACCGCCGTGCTAAGTTTATCGTGATCGAATTTGAAGATCATTTTTTAATATCACATCTAGGAATGACCGGTTCATGGAGCTATCACAACGGTGATTTAAAGAAATACACTGTTATAAAACATGACCACATTGCACTAGAAATCAGCAATAAGCTGTGGCTTATCTACAACGACCCAAGACGATTTGGCTTTTTGTTAAGTTTCGATAAGGAACAAAAACAGAATTATTTTAATAATTATGGCTATGAACCTTTAGAGATGTCGGATGCTGATTGTGATCAATTATTTAATCAAATTAAAGCCCTAAAGTCTCCTGTTAAATCAGTCATTATGAACCAAAAATATCTTGTCGGAGTTGGCAATATTTACGCTTCAGAAGCTTTATTTTTGGCTCGTATAAAACCCACTAAACCTATGAATAAGCTAAAAAAATCTGAATTTGAGGTTCTAGTTAGTGAAGTTAAAGGTGTTTTAGAAAAAGCCATTGAATCGGGCGGGTCATCTATTAAAAATTATAGAAATTTAGAAGGCCAAAGTGGGGATTTTCAACAGCAGCATTGGGTCTACAATAAAGAAGGATTTGTGTGTCAGCGCTGCAAAGTTGATATAATCAAAAAAGTGGTTATTGGTGGAAGATCAACTTTTTACTGTGCAGCTTGCCAAGATGTTTGATTTGTGATTATTTTAAATCACTGAGATTTAACAATTAACGAAAGTTAATATTAACAAAAGGAAAAAACATGAAAGCATTATTAGTAACAGCTTTATTAGCACTTTCTTTTACAACAGGTTTTACTTGTTCTAAAAACGCTCCTGAAGCAGCAGCTCCGACTGAAATGACAGCTCCAACAGAAGCAGCTCCTGCTGATGCAGCGGGTACGGCTGAAGCGGCTGTTGCGCCTGCAACATCTGAAGCAGCTCCTGCTACAGAAACTAAATAGTTTCCAATTATATAATTAATTGTGTAACAACAAAAAGAGTTTGTAGAAATACAAGCTCTTTTTTATTTTTAGGGTATAGCTAGAGCTAGCATTCTACAATACGGACTTGTCAGAGTTGCTCTTGAGTGCTGAAATAAGATAGATCTCAATTTATAAATGGATTTATCTTAGAGGGAGCAACTTGTGGATGCATTATTAGGGTATCATGGATTTTTAATTCAGTTTGGGCCAGTCTGGCTGATGACGATTCTAACAATTTTCATTTTATTATTTGTCGGTTTTTTTAGCGCGCCGCTATTTGTTTGGGCCATAGCAGTGATCGCTGCACTTTTTGCCTTAGGTATTTCGACAACAACCATAACAGTTGTTGCGGCGCTATTTGTTTTCTTTTTGATTAAACCACTGAGAGCCTTAGTCGTTTCAAAAGGCGTCATGTTTGTTTTTGAAAAAGCTAAAATTATTCCACAAATTTCACAAACCGAAAGAGCAGCCCTAGATGCAGGTGTGGTTTGGGTCGAAAAAGGTCTTTTTTCGGGAAAACCTGATTTTGATTCTATTCTTAAAGAACCCTATGCTAAATTGACTGATGAAGAACAAAAATTTGTCGATGGTCCTTTAGAAGAGCTTTGTAAAATGTGTGATCCATGGAAAATCTGGAAAAACAAAGATTTGTCTCCAGAAATTTGGAAATTTATTAAAGAAAAAGGTTTTTTAGGGATGATTATTCCAAAAGAATATGGTGGTCTTGGCTTTACAGCCATGGCGCATTCCGAAGTTGTAATGAAAGCGGCTTCAAGATCGTTGCCTTTATCAATTTCAATTATGGTTCCAAATTCATTAGGGCCTGCAGAATTACTAATACATTACGGAACTGAAAAACAAAAAAATCACTGGCTGCCACGTTTAGCACGCGGGGAAGAAATTCCTTGTTTTGGTTTAACTGAACCCTTAGCAGGATCTGATGCGGGATCAATCACATCACATGGACTTGTCTTTAAGGGTGATGATGGAAAACTATATATTAAACTTAATTGGAATAAACGTTGGATCACTTTAGCTTCTATATCGACAGTGATAGGTTTGGCTTTTAGATTAAACGACCCAGAAAACTTATTAGGAAAAGGCGTTGATATCGGAATCACAGCGGCGCTTATTCCTGCTAATACACCAGGTGTTGTATTAGGTCGTAGACATGATCCATTATCAATTCCGTTTCACAATTGTCCAACGCAAGGCAAAGATGTTGTTGTTCCGCTTGAAGACGCTGTTGTTGGTGGAACTGAAGGAGTAGGTCGTGGTTGGACCATGCTGATGGAATGTTTAGCTGCCGGTCGTGGTATTTCTTTACCCGCGCAATCAACAGGCGGAGCAAAAATTGCTTATCGTTTAACATCGGCGCATTCGTTCGTTCGTAAACAATTCGGTGTAAGCATTGGTAAGTTTGAGGGCGTTGAAGAACCATTAGCTAGAATCGGCGCAAAAACTTACGCGCTTGATGCCATGAGAAAATTTACAGCAGGAGCGCTTGATAAAGGTTTAAAGCCACCAGTTGTGACAGCGATGATAAAATATCATGCCACAGAAATGGGTCGCACTGTTGTTAATGATGCTATGGATATTATGGGTGGAGCTGGTATTTCGTTAGGACATCGTAATTTATTAGCCGAAGGCTACATGGCTACGCCCATTGGTATTACGGTTGAAGGTGCAAACATTATGACAAGAACTTTGATCATTTTCGGACAAGGAGCTTTACGTTGTCATCCTTTTGCTTATGAAGAAGTTCGTGCGCTCGAAGCTAAAGATGCCAATGCATTTGATTCAGCTTTCTGGGGGCACATCGGTCATGTTGTCAGTAATTTATGTCGTTCAATATTATTATCACTATCACGCGGGTATTTAGCTGGCGCACCGTCAGGGGTGCATGCAAAAACAAAAATACATTATCGCAGGCTTCAATGGGCATCGGCTACTTTTGCTATTCTAGCAGATGTTGCGATGGGTTCGTTGGGCGGACAATTAAAAATGAAAGAAAAAATCACCGGACGATTTGCTGATATTTTTTCTCACATGTATATGTCGACGTGCGTATTAAGACGATTTGTTGAAGAGGGTCAAAAAGAAGAAGATCTTCCTTACGTACATTATTTCTTAAAATATTCGATGTATGAAATTCAAAAAGCATTTGATGGTTTGTTTGATAATTTAAAATTACCCGGCTTACGTTGGTTTATGAAAGACGTATTAGGAGCTTGGTCGCGTATTAATTCGATTGGCTCACAAGCTACTGATGGCTGGTCACATGTTATTTCAACATCAATGATGACAGCTGGTGACCAACGTGACCGAATGAGCACAGGCATTTACTGGGTGACAGAAAAAACTCATGGTGCAAGTGCAATGCAAGCCCGTATTGCAGCAAATGATCAGACAGCTCGTTTAGATAATGCCTTTGATATGATGACAAAAGCTGATGCTGCTGAGAAGAAAATAAGATCGGCTGTTAAATCAGGATCGATCGCTAAACGTAAGGGAATGCCTGCTTGGGAAGAGGCTTTAAGCAAAAAAATTATTACTCAAGATGAATTTAAATTATTAACCGAAGCTGACAAAGTCAGATATGATGCGATTTTAGTTGATGATTTTTCTGAATCTGAATACCAAAATAAAATGACTTAGACGTTTTATTTAGATTTTCATTTTTTTAACATTTGCACTTTGTTTTTTACGAAAAGATTCTAGCTTTTTAACTAGAGTCTTTTCGTTTAAAGCCACAATTTGCACAGCTAATAGCCCAGCATTCACAGCATTATTAATAGACACCGTTGCGACAGGAATGCCTTTAGGCATTTGCACAATCGACAACAAACTATCAAGACCATCTAAAGCTTTTGAAGTCACTGGAACACCGATTACCGGTAAAATGGTGTAAGAAGCTGTCATCCCTGGTAAGTGTGCAGCACCACCAGCACCAGCGATAATGACTTTAAATCCGTTCTTTGCCGCTTCCATAGAGAATGATCGCATAAGATCAGGAGTTCGATGTGCAGACAAAACTTTTTTAACAAAAGGAATGCTAAATTCTTTTAAGACTTCACAGGCCTTAGACATGACTGGCCAGTCTGAATCACTTCCCATAATCACAGCAACAACAGGTTTATTTTTTTTCATAATGTGTATATTTCCTTTAATCTTTTGGCTTCGGTCATTAATCTTTCAGGATTATCTCCGCATAAAATATAATGACCCATTTTACGTCCTATTTTAGATTGGATTTTTCCATAAAGATGTAATTCAGAGTTTTTATTATTTAAAAACTCATCTTTAGGTTTAAGTTCAGCCACTTGATTCGCTGTGCCCAGTAAATTGAGCATCACACAGTGGGGGTATTTCATTTTAGTTGAACCTAACGGTAAATCTAAAACGCTTCGGATGTGATTATGAAACTGCGATGTTTCACAGGCCATCATCGTGTAATGAGCGCTGTTGTGTGGTCTAGGTGCTGATTCATTTAAATAAACTAGATCATCACTTGTGACAAAAAACTCAAAAGCAAAAAGACCCCGTGATTGAATTGCTTTCAGGGCTTTTTTAGTGAAATCAAAAATTTGATTTTGTACGGATTCAGAAATTTTAGCAGGTGCTGTGACAAAATGGCAAATATGATTTTCTTGGTTTGTTTCGACAATGGGATAAAGAACAGTCTCTGTTGAATTTTGGGCCGCCGTGATGGCCACTTCTTTAAGGTAAGGAATAAATTTTTCAATTATTAGGGCACCTTGTAATTTTTTAAAGGCAATGGCTATATCAGCTTCGCTTTTAATCGTGAAATTACCATAGCCATCGTAACCACCTTTAATTGTTTTTAAGACAACAGGGTAGTTATGTTGAAGAATGAATTTTTTGATATCACCAGTTGATTCAACTTTTTGATAAGGCGCTACGCGAATACCAACAGCTTCGAAAGTTTCTTTTTCGGTTAATTTGTCGCCAATCAATGAAAAACTTTTTGCAGTAGGGAAAAGTTTATGCGGATATTTTTTTTCAATCGCATTTAATATTTTTTGATCAATAAATTCATTTTCTAAAGTGATATAATCACAGTCGTCTGCAAACTGAAGAATTAATTCTAAATTGTTTAATTCACAATGAGTAGTTTTATGGGCCACAGCTGAGGCGGGGCTTTTCTGTTTATCATCACAGACAACATGAACGTTTAAGCCTAGTTCAGAGGCAGCCATAGCTGACATACGCGAAAGTTGTCCACTTCCCAGCAGACCGATTGTCGTATTTGCGTTCATAATTACTTATACCTGTAATTGCTGATATATGACAAAGTTTTTATTTGCTTACATGCTGAATTACTTTTATATTTTACTAACAAATATTCATCCCCCTACAGGAGTCTTGCATGTGCGGAGTAATAGGAGTCTACGGGACTACTTATTCATCTCAGGAAGTCCAACAAGGTCTGCAAGTGTTGCAGCATCGGGGACAAGACGCCGCTGGAATACTATCCTTTAATTTTCAAACAAGAAGCTTCAATTTACACAAAGACACAGGCTTAGTTTCTCAGGTTTTTTCGGCTGATAAAGTGAAAGAACTTCATGAAGGTTTATCTGGTGAAATGAGTATCGGCCACACAAGGTATGCCACTGTTGGCCCAAAAACCGCCTTAAATGCCAAACGTGATATTCAGCCAATGATGGTGAATTACCCGTTTGGTATAGGTATGGCTCATAACGGAAATATTGTTAATTATTACGATTTAAAGAAAAGCCTTAAAGAAAATAACAATCGACATCTTTTTACACAAAATGATTTAGAAGCCTTATTAAATATTTTAGCCGAAGGCTTAGTCGACGCTGCTGAACGTTCAGAAAAATTTGAATTTGCACACTTTGAAAAGGCCGTAAAAGGTTTATTTGATCAAGCTAAAGGCGGATTTTCTGTATTAGGTTTGTTAGCTGACAAAGGTTTTTTTGCATTTCGCGATCCGCACGGAATTCGTCCGCTTATTCTAGGTAAAAGAAAATTATCTGACTTAGAGAAAAAAAATAATCCAAATCATTTTGATTTCAGTTATTGTCTGAGTTCAGAATCAAACGCTTTAAATCTTTTAGGTTATGAAGTGATTCGGGACTTAAAACCTTCTGAAATTTTGTTTATTGATGTTAAAGGTGTTGTTCATTCATCAGTGGATTATGCTGTGTCCCGCGAAATAAAAGCTAAACCTTGTATGTTTGAATGGGTTTATTTTTCTAACCCTGAGACAACACTTGAAAACCGCAGTGTTTATGCAGCAAGGTTGCAATTCGGTCAGGCTTTGGCTGCTGAAATAAAATCAAAAATTAATTCAGGTCTGATCAGTCCAGATATCGTCGTGCCAATTCCTGAAACAGCACGGGTTGCTGCGATTAGTATGAGCGAAACTTTAAAAATTCCTTACCGTGAAGTTCTGATTAAGAACCGATACATCCAGCGCAGTTTTATTTTAAATACGCAAGAAAGTCGTAAGCTCGCTGTGCAGTTAAAATTAACTGCCATCGCTAGCGAAATAAAAGGGAAAAATGTTTTACTGGTTGATGACAGTATTGTTCGCGGAACCACATCAAAACAAATTATTGAACTGGTCAGAGAAGCTGGTGCCAAAGAAGTTTACTTTGCATCAACCTGTCCTCCGATTCGTCATCCATGCTATTACGGCGTTGATTTTCCAGACCCAAATGAATTAATCGCTTACAATAAAACAGTTGATGAGATCGCTGAAAACTTAGGGGCTGATCAAATGTTTTACCTTTCAGAAGAAGGACTTAAAAAAAGTATTAATCAGGCTGATGTCTGCATGGCCTGTATTAATGGAAAATACCCAGTTGATTATAAAAACAACGAATCATTTCGTGATATGCGCAATACGCATAGGAATGCCTAGACCATGGTAAATATTTTGCCTCCTCTTCTTTATACAGGATCTGTAAAGAATGTTCGGGGGGAAGTGTCTGAATCATTTTGTTATTTTGAATATTCTGATCGCTATTCAATTTTTGATTGGGGAGAAATGCCTGATCATATTGATCAAAAAGGCGTAGCCCTTAATCGCATGGGTGCAGCCTATTTTGAATATTTAGAAAAGCCATCAACATGGGTTGATTTTTTACAGGCTGACGAATTAAAAATATTTGATTCAAATTTATTAAATAATCTAAAAAAAACTGAAGTTTACAAAAAACTATGTAGTGATGGACTTAATCATCATTTTTTGGCTGTGATTGACACAGCAACGGGTTTAGAAAATAACGAAGCTGTAAGCCAACTATCAAAAGTTAAAAAAGTGAATGTGATTAGACCAGAATATAAAAATAAGACTTATAATTATCAAAAATACTTAGCAAAACCTTTAAATTGTTTAGTCCCGCTAGAAGTCATTTTCAGAACAGGCTTAGCTATAGGCAACTCGTTTACAAAAAGACTTAAATCAAATCCACTGATTGCAAAAGATGTTAAGCAAGACGTAAACGAACTTAAAGAAGGTGAATTCCTAAAAAAACCTTTTATAGACTTTTCAACAAAACTAGAAAAAGGGGATCGTTATCTTTCTTACAGCGAGGCCCAAAAAATTGCAGGCCTATCTGATCATGAGTTTCAAGAGCTACAAGCACTGGCTTTACTGATTGGCTTAGGACTTTTTGTGTTTCATAAAAAAATGAATACTGATTTATGGGATGGCAAAATCGAATTAGCTTTTAGTGCACAGTTAAACAAGCACAATGAAAGAGATTTTATATTAGTCGATTCAATCGGTATTGATGAATTAAGGTTAACACACAAAAGCAAAAGTCTTTCAAAAGAATTTCTTCGTGAAAATTATAAAAAAACAAGCTGGTATGAAGCCTTAGAAAAAGCCAAGGATTTATCAAAAAAAACTGGTCAAGATTTTAAAATAATTTGTCAGAATGAACTTAAACAAAATCCTGCAAAGTTAGCTAATAACATTAAAGAGCAAACAGAATTTCTTTATAAAGCCTATTGTAATTCAGTGCTGATGCAAATGGATAGACAAACTGTTTTTGAGAAAAAATTTAATTTAGATCAGTACTTGAAGGGTTATTTATGAAGGTTTTAATTGTTGGGTCTGGTGGACGCGAACACGCTTTGGCTGGTCAAATTGCAGAATCAGCATTAGTCAGTCAGATTTTTTTAGCGCCTGGTTCAAAAGCGACTGAGATGGCTTTAAGTCATAAGTATAAAAAAATTAAATTTCAGTGTATTGATAGTAGTCCCACAGATGTTGAACGTTTAGTTGAATTTGCATGTAAAGAAAAAATTGATCTCACTGTCGTTGGCCCAGAAATCAGTTTAAATGCGGGTATTGTTGATTCTTTTCAGCAAAAAAAATTATTGGTATTTGGGCCAAGTCAAAAAGCGGCCCAAATAGAATGCTCTAAAAAATTTGCAAAACAAATTATGATTTCAGCAGGATTGCCAACAGCTGAATATAAAAGTTTTACAGACCTATCAGCAGCTTTGGATTTTGTCGAAACAGCATCGTGGGAAAAGATGGTCATTAAATGTGATGGCCTAGCAGCGGGCAAGGGTGTTGTGGTTTGTGAAAATAAAAAACAAGCTGTACAAAGTCTTAATGATTTTATGAAAAATCAAATATTAGGTTTTAATGTGAGCGAAATTTTAATTGAAGACTATTTAGAGGGCCCTGAGGTTTCTGTATTTGCATTTTGTGATGGTGAACGAGTTACTTACTTATGTTCAGCCTGCGATCATAAAAGATTGTATAATCAAAATAAAGGCCCAAACACCGGTGGTATGGGTGTCGTAACGCCAGCGCCGTGGTTTACCAAAGAAGATGAAATTTTTGTCGTCGATAAAATATTTAAACCCGTGGCTTTGGAAATGAAAAACAATAAAACTCCTTTTGTTGGTGTTTTATTTGCTGGACTTATGAAAACAAAAAATGGATTTAAAGTTTTAGAATTTAATTGTCGTTTTGGTGATCCGGAAACACAGGCGCTAATGCCCTTAATAGATGAAGATCTTTTTGTTTGTCTGAAAGCTTGTGCTGAAGGCCAGCTTCATCAAGAAAAAATAAAAATGAAGCCGATGAAATCTGTTCATGTGGTGATGGCCTCATACGGCTACCCCGGAACAGAAGGTGTTAAGTTAAGATCTGGTGATGTGATCACTGGTATTGATCAAGTTGTTGAGTCTTCGCAGTCGTCTTTATTTTTTGCAGGCGTACGTATTGAAAAAGAAAAATACTTAACCCATGGTGGTCGTGTTCTAGGCGTCACAGTTGTTGATGAATCCTATTTAAATGCCAAGTTTAAAGCCTACAGAGAAATATCTAAAATTCAATTTGCAGGTTGCCATTATAGAACTGATATCGGGGAAAACCTTTAATGATTAGCCTACAACGAATTGCTATTTTTGCTTCAGGATCCGGATCAAATGCCGAGGCATTGATTTTAAAAGCTAAGCAAAATAAAATTTATGCGGTTGTGTGTTTAGTCTGCGATCAGCCACAGGCCGCAGTGATTGAGCGGGCTCAGAAACTTAAAGTGCCAGTTGAAATATTAGAAAAAAATGAAGCAGAAAATAAAAAAGAATACGAAGACCGAATTTTAAAAGTGATGACCAAGCATGGGGTTCAGTGGGTTGTGCTGGCTGGCTTTATGAAAATACTATCACAACATTTTTTAGGCTATTTTTACGATAAAATTTTAGGACAGAATCGGGTTATTAATATTCATCCATCATTACTGCCATTACATCGTGGTTTAAATGGCTATGAAAAATCATTTGCTGATGAGACTGATTTTGCAGGTTGCACAGTTCACTTTGTTGATTCAGGTGTCGATACAGGACAGATTATTGATCAAAAAGTGATGTTTAAAGTTAAAGATGAAAATTTTGAATCATTTAAAGCCCGCGGCTTAAAAAATGAAAATGAATTTTATCCTGAAGTTTTAGAAAAATTAGTTGTAAATAAAATCAAACTAGGAACATATGATGAAAAAAAATAATCATCGTTTTGAAATATATCCAATTCTGCACAATTTGAATTCTGGTAAAAATCAGATTCAATGGTACTCTAGATACTGTAATATAAAAATTAATCAATTAGTTAAGATTAATTACTGTGTTGTTGAAGCAGACTATAACACACCAGAATTGCATAATATAGCGTCTGAAGTCTTAACTGATTCAGTGACAGAATTTTTAGTATCAACAAATAGTCATTTGAACTTAGCTAGCTACTTGGCGGATTTTGGTTTTAAAAACCCAGCATTAATCGATATTTCTTTTAAAACTGGCGTGACTGACAATGCAGGCCAAGCCATGTGCGAAGCTTTCAAGCTGATACCAGAACTTAACAACAAAGATATCAAAGTTCACTCAGGCCAAATGTATTTTATCGAAAGTGATCTGACTACGGATCAACTTGAAACAATGGCTTATGCTGGCTTAGCTAATGATTTACTTCATAATGTTGTTGTCTATCCGGCTAGTGAAATTTCTGCTGGTCTTAGGTTTAACAATTTTAAAAATAAAACTGGTGAAATTAAGCCCCAACCAGTTAAAACAATTGATATCCAGCAAGATTTTATTGAACTCATGAAATTAAATGTGAAAAACTGTTGGGCTTTATCTGAAACAGAAGTGAAGCAAATTCAAAAGCATTATGTAAAACTAGGGCGTAACCCCACGGATGTTGAAATTGAAGTGATTGCCCAAAGCTGGAGCGAGCACTGTAAACATAAAATATTTGCGGCCAACATAGATTATATTGAAAAAGCAGTACCAGCCCATATGAAAATCTTAGGATCGTTTAAAGTTGAAAGTTTATTTAAGACCTATATTCGTGGTGGAACTTTAAAAATTCAAAAAGATCGAAAAATTGATTGGTTAGTTTCAATTTTTCACGATAATGCTGGTATTGTTCGCTTTGA
>JAYSQO010000009.1:0-5874 GCA_043721535.1 Bdellovibrio sp.
CGATTGTAAATGGACCCTGTTGCTGACCATGGCTTGCGATGTAGTAAGTCGACATAGTTTACCTCATTAACTAGATCTTTATCGGTAGTCGAGGCTGGGTCTTTAATTCATTTTAAACTGTCTATGCATTTGACAGTATGGTTGATTTTTCAATAACCCCTTTGAAACAGTGATGAAAGTGGAATTTTTTTTGACCTTTCACTACAATCCAGTCTATGCGAAATATAATTCTCAACAGCCTAGCTGCAATGACACTCATAAGTCTGAATCTAGGCTGCCATAAGTCGGCTGTAGTTGAATCGAAGGTTATTACCATCCCGAAAGCCGAGCAATACACAGCCAAAGAAAAAGAAATTATCTATGAAGAAACGATGGCCGACGGTCTTATATCGCCTGACTTTGTTCCAACGATGTCAAAATCAGCATCTAGCAAATGTGAAATTTTTAAGACTCGAATTCCTGAAAACTGGGTGCAAAATACGGTTTCAGTCCCTGAAGATTATTCTAATCCCAGTAGTGAAAAAATTGAAATTTTTTATTATCACCGCCACTTAAAAAGTACGGATATCCCAGTTGTATTTTTTAACGGCGGCCCTTTCAGCAACAGCTGGGGATCTTCAACTTTATTATCACAAGCCTTAGGTTTTTATAGTGAATGGGAAAATATCAATTTTATTTATATCGATCAACGTGGGACTGGGTGTTCAAGTAAAGCCCCAAGTGGGGTCACAAAGTTAGCCTTACAAAGACAAAGCCTCTATGGATCAAATGAAATTGTTTTAGACGCCGAAGAAGTTCGTAAAATAATTTTAGGCAACAAGCCTTGGAAGGTTTTCGGTCAAAGCTACGGCGCCCACATTGCTCACCGCTATTCAATACTGCGCCCTGAATCTGTAATTTCATTTCATGCCCACGGCAATGCGATCACGGCCACTGCCGAAGAGCGTTTTGAAATGCGTATAAAATCGCAATTACGAGTTTTAAATTACTATCTTGAATCTTACCCGACCGATCAAAATCGTCTAAAAGTTTTATTTAATACTTTTAATAAAGATTACTGTCTTTCACAAAATGATTTTGCCGTTTGTGGTCATGAAATTTTAGAAACTTTTAATTTTGAAATGGGCTTTGTACGCAAATGGCCAGATATTCATAAATGGCTAGTGCTACTTGTGCCAAAAGATAAAGTTGAAGAACTCGGTTTGAAAGATTTTGCCAAGAAGAATATTTTTATTACTCCGGATACATCTTTACCAAATTCAATCAGCTCTGTGATTGGCTACGTTGATCGCGGCATTCAGTTGCCTGATTTTAAATCTTGCAACCAAGTGATCACTAAAATGAAAATTGAAAAAATGAATGTGAATGATTTCACGATTCACGAATGTCTTTCTGTTTTACAACGAGGTCCACAAACTGAACAAAAAATAAATCTGAGCTTTTTAAAACAAAAAATAATGACAATTCCACAGTTTAAGAAAAGTTTATTGGCACATCAAAAACCGTTCTACTTATATTCTGGCGAGAAAGATCCTTACACACCTAAAGAATACTTTAAACAAGAAGTTTCACAATTAGGATCATTAGTGAATTATACTCACTTTTTAGATTCGGGTCATGATGGTTACTACTCAGAACCACAAGTCTTTCAAGATTTATTAAAATAGCTATTTAAGAGTCTCGCGAATATAAGCTGAGGCTTGATCCATCAACCAAACAACAACAGCTATGACAAGAATAATAGTACCCACTTCGGGCCACATAGCTTGTCCTTGATACTGAATTAATAACGTACCTATTCCTCCACCGCCAACAAGACCAATAATTGTGGCCATACGAATATTAATATCCCAGCGATAAATTGTAATAGCGATGTAAGGCAAAATAACTTGCGGCACGATAGCAAACCAAATTATTTGCAACTTTCCTGCCCCGCAAGACTGAACACCTTCAATAGGCCCGTCATTCACAACTTCTGCCATTTCAGAATACTGTTTAGCTAAAGAGGCGATCGAATGAATCATCAGGGCTAACATTCCTGCAAAAGGACCTATACCCACCCAAACAGAAAATATAATCGCCCACAAAATGGCTTCAATAGACCTAGTGACATTGAATAAAGTTCTGAGGGCTAAGTATATCATAAAAGGAATACGACCAGACATAATATTTTTTGCAGAAAAAAAGCTTAATACAAAAGCAAACGGAACAGCCAAGGCGGTGGCTATGAAAGCCATAAAAATTGTTTCAATCATGTCAAGTATAGCTTGTGGCAAAATGTCCATATTTGGTGACAGTAACTTTTTAAAAAGCCGAATCACTCCTTCAAAGCCATCTTTATTTAATAATTCATAGATCGAAAATTTAGTTTTTACTAAGCCAACAATAACAAGCCCTAGTATTATAGCTAAAAGTTGCCACCCAGAAAATGTTTTATACCATGATTTAGTTTCGGGTGATTTTTTATACGGGGGCTGAAATAATGTCTCGCCCAGAGTCGCTATTCCATTTGAATTCAAGACAACACTGATAGCTATACCTAAAATGTACAAAGCAAAAAATATGATCGCATTGAATTTCATATTGAGAACTTGCTCATCGCTGGGTTGCACAGTCGCTATCAGAGTCGATATGACTAAAAAGGAAAATGTAAATCCGTCGAGGACTGATCTTTTAATTGTGTATACATTCATACGTGTCTATATTTCCTTAAAACTTCTATTTAATGTAAACTTCTTTTGTGCCCACACCATATATTTTCTCGAACCAAGCCTCATCTATATTTTTTGGATCACCTTCGTAGACAAGTTCTCCGTCCCTAAGTGCAATCACCCGCGTAGCATACTGACGAACTAACGATAAAAAGTGCAAATTACAAATAATTGTAATACCTAATTCTTGATTTACTTTTCGTAAGTAATCCATAACTATATGGCATGTGGCTGGATCAAGAGAGGCCACAGGTTCGTCAGCTAAAAGAAGTTGTGGATTTTGCGCTAATGCCCTTGCAATAGCGACACGCTGTTGCTGTCCGCCAGATAATTGATCTGCCCGCATGTGGGCCTTATCAGCAATACCAACAAGATTTAAATACTTCATCGCATCAGTGATATCATCTTGAGAAAATAATCCAAATATACTTTTAAAAGTTGAAATCCGTGACAGCTTCCCCATAAGAACATTACTAAGAACAGTATGACGAGGAATAAGATTAAAATGTTGAAAAATCATCCCCACATTTTGTCTGAGTAATCTAATGTGTGACGGTATTTTAAGACTAACTATATCAGTTTTAGTCTGCCCCTGATTTAATAAAATTTCGCCAGAGGTTGGGTCTATAAGTCTATTTACACATCTTAATAAAGTTGATTTTCCTGATCCACTTAGCCCAACCACGACTAAAAACTCACCTTTTTTAACATCAAAACTAATCCCTTTTAAAGCTTGCACTCCATTAGGATAAGTTTTTTTTAAATTTTTAATAGATAGTATCGGTACAGACATGAATGAGTTCTCCAGCATTCTTAAAAACTATTTTTTCATTAAATCACTTGCGCTTTTACCAACTGTTTTTAGCATTTCACGGACCGTATTATAGTCAGCATCAGTTGCTTTTTGTAATGCAGTCACGCCGTAAATCGCACTGAAAGCTTTTTGACCTTCTGGCGTAGTAATAAATGATAACATCGCATCGACAATTATATTTTTCATTTCTTCCGGCATTTCTTTACGAAAAACAAACGGATCATTAGGAACCGGATCAGACAAATGAATAATAATCACTTTTTTTTCAACATCTGGATATTGCGTTTGAACAAGTCGTCTTGCATCTTCTAATTGATTTTCACCTTTTTCATTTTTATGCGACGGAGAGTAAAAGGCCGCGCCGGCATCGACCTGCCTTTGGTAAATCATCGAAATCACGTTGTCATGCTTCTGGGCAAAAACAGTTTCCTTAGGCACGATTTTTTTATCTTTTAAAGTTTTTAAAGGTAAAATATAACCTGTTGTAGATGATGGGTCGACAAATGCAATTTTTTTACCTGCTAGATCTTCAATTTTTTTAATTAATCCATCAGCTCTGGCAACAAACATGGATTGGTACGTCGCTGAACCCTGCCTGAGAACAGTGAGTTTGGCTTCGACTCCATATTTTTCGCTCGCCATTAAATATCCAAAAGTATTAATTGCAGCAACATCGGCTCTTTTGGTTCCAAAAGCTTCAACGACAGCAACATAGGATTGCGGAATAGTGACTTCGTATTTGTACGGAGTATTTTTCTCGAGATAGTTTTTAAAAACTTTTGAATTATCTTCAATCACTTTTGCATCAACTGAAGGAACAAAGTGAAGTTTAATTGGATTTTTTTCAGACCCTAATTCAGCTTTATTCTCGGTACATGCTGTCGGCATTATTAAACTGATGAACATTGAAACAATAAAAAATAGCTTTTTCATTTTCCCCTCTATTTCGCACCAGTTAAGTTGTGTGAAAGCTAACAAAAAACAGCTATGATTCCAACTGTTTCAATTGTACAATTCTTGGCTATGATGAATCTTGATAAAATCCTTACAGATCTTGCCCAAAATTCATGCAATTTGTGCGTTTTCGATCTTGATTCAACTTTATTCAACGTAAGCCCTCGAACTCAAAAAATACTTCATGAATTCGCCGATCTTCATCATAAAGACCTAAAATCCATCCAGATCGAAGCTTCCGACTGGGGCCTTAAGGAGCCTTTAATTAGGCATGGTTACAGTCTTGAACAGCATGCTGATATCCATCAAAGTCTCAGAGATTTTTGGGTCGAACGTTTTTTTTCGAATGATTATCTTCATTACGACGTGCCTTACACAGGCGCTGTCAATTTTGTACAGAGATTATCTACTGAATCTAAAAATAATATTTATTATCTGACTGGTCGCGATGTTCATCGCATGGAAAAAGGCACCTACGATGTTCTGAACAAATGGGGATTTCCTGTTTCGGAAAACTCAGTTCAACTTAAACCGCACAGATCAATGGAAGACCATTTATTTAAAAGAGATTGGATTTTAAATCTGCAAAATAAAAATCCTGATAGTACAATTTATTTATTTGAAAATGAGCCCGTAAATATTAATTTCATAGGCCTTACGACTAAAAATATTCAAATCATTTATTTAGATACAACACATTCACGAAAAGAACAAATTAACTCTGATGTTATTAAAATCAGTGACTTTAGAAAGGGTGTTTAAAAATGCTATATCTTGTAGCCACGCCAATTGGCGAATTAACTGAAATTACTTTGCGAGCCCTAGAGATTTTAAAATCGGCTGACATCATTTTATGTGAATCAACGAAGGAAACATCTAAGCTTTTAAAGCATCTTGATATTAAGGCTAAAAAATATGAAGTTTTAAATGAACATAGCACTTTAGAAGACTTGAAAACGCTTGTTGGTCTTTGCAGAAATCAAACTGTGGCTTTAGTTTCTGATTGCGGCACACCTGGATTTTGCGATCCAGGAAATAATTTGATTTATTTTTGCAGACAACAAAAAATTCCTGTGAAAACCATTTTAGGGGCTTCATCACTGATGGGGCTATTATCTTTATCATCCCAAAGATTAAATGAATTTATTTTTCGGGGTTTTTTGCCAGCAGAAAATGAAGCCAGAGAAAAAGAGTGGTTAAAAATAAAATCAGAAAAACGGGCTATTATTATCATGGACACACCCTACCGATTACGTAAGACCATTGATGAACTTCATCGCAACTTCCCAAGCAGGCAAGCTTTGTTAGCTTTAAATTTATCGCAAGAAGATGAATTAATACTTGAAGGTAACCCGTCACACATCATTCAAAACTTAGATCGTGATAAAGCTGAAT
>JAYSQO010000010.1:0-5869 GCA_043721535.1 Bdellovibrio sp.
TCTCAAACTCGTACCTACCACACCAAAGCCAGCATTTCTAAGATCAGTAGTATATGCATTCCATTCTTGAAAGAAACTTTGCTCAGCAGAATACAACGCACCTAAAGCAGATTTTGCTTCAGATTGACGAGCTCTTGATTGGAATTTTGAGTATTGGGGTACCCCGATAGCGGCTAATAAACCGATAATCGCAACGACGATCATCAATTCAACTAAAGAGAAACCTTTATTATTTGTGTTCATTTTTTTTAAAACCATATTACGTCCTTTGTAGTGTTTTATTACGACCAACTAGAATAGCATGTCTGGTTTTAACTATTTTGACAAGGGGGCATCATAAAAATACAGACCTATTGATTATTAGCCGCATTAACATAAACTAAGTGTATTATTATGAATCAAACAAAACAGAATCCTGACACAGAATTTGCCGATGACGTAGAAACAGTAGAGCCAAAGCTTTATAATGTATTTTTATTGAATGATGACTACACCCCAATGGATTTCGTTATACATGTTTTAAAAGTTTTTTTTGGACACAGTGAATCGTCCGCCAATAAAATTATGTTAAACGTGCACAAACAAGGACGTGGATTATGCGGTACATATTCGTTCGAGGTGGCTGAAACAAAAGCCTATCAAGTCAATTTGTTTTCAAAACAAAATCAACACCCCTTGAAGTCAATTATTGAAGAGGAATCGTAATTTATGCTCTCAAAAGAACTCGATAAAAGACTAGGCAAGGCCATTGATTTAGCGACAACGCTATCACATGAATTTGTGACCCTTGAACATTTGACCTATTGTTTACTTGAAGCCCCCATCATCATTGAAATTCTAGAACAGTTTTCTGTCGACATAGTTGATGTAAAGAAATTGTTAAAAAAATATATTGATCAAAATAAAAAATTAACTTTGAAACAAAAAGAAAGCTTAATGTCTTTATCTGGTTCTACTGTTGTGACCGATTGGAAGCCAAGTCTAGCACTATCTATTCACCGTGTTTTTGATCGCGCAGCGTTGCAAATGCAGAGCGCTGGACGAGGTAGCTTGAGTGAGAGTTCTGTGTTGATTGCTTTGTTTGACGAAGAACAATCCAATGCGGCTTTTTGTTTAAAACAAGCAGGTCTTAGCCAATTTGAAGTGATTCAAATCGTTAGCCACGAATTGAATACTGGAGATTTGGCTACTGATGCCGAACAGGATTCTAAAGGCGAAAAATCAGCGTTAGAAGAATTCGCTTTAAACCTAAATGTACTGGCTGAAAAAAATCAATCGCACCCGTTGATTGGTCGTGATCAGTTTATTGAAAAAATGATTCATACTTTAGGGCGCAAGAAAAAATGTAATCCCTTAATCGTTGGCGATAGCGGTGTGGGTAAAACAGCTTTAGTTGAAAGTTTAGCTGATCGTATAGTTAAAGGTGATGTGCCTGAATTTTTAAAAAATAAAATTATTTATTCAGTGGATTTAGGATCTTTACTAGCTGGGGCAAAATATCGTGGTGATTTCGAAGGCCGACTTAAAAAAATAGTTAAAGAAGCTGAAAAAAGAAAAGATGTGATTTTGTTTTTTGATGAAATACATAATCTTGTGGGTGCCGGTTCAACATCAGGGTCATCAATGGACGCTGCTAATTTGTTAAAACCGTTACTTAGCCAAGGCCAAGTTCCGTGCATAGGTGCTACAACTTTTAATGAATATCGCCAAAATTTTGAAAAAGATAAAGGCTTAACCCGCCGCTTTCAAAAAATAGATATCATTGAACCTAGCCACGATGAAGTTTTAGATATTCTGAAAAATATTAAATCACATTTTGAAAAATTTCACGGCGTTCAGTATTCTGAATTAGCTATTAAAACCTGTGTTGAACTTTCAGTTAAATATTTAACTCAGGCGAAACTACCAGACAAAGCCATTGATTTATTAGACGAAGCCGGTGCGTACTTAAAACTCATCGCTGAAAAAAACAAAACAGCTAAACCGTGGGTTGTCGACGAAAAAACTATTGCCGAAGTCATTTCCAGAAATACAGGATTACCGGCACAGCAATTAAATTCAGATGAATTAACAGCGTTACAAGATTTGGATCAAAAACTAAAAACATTTATTTTTGGCCAAGATGAAGCGATCGACACATTAACCCAAGCGATTAAATATTCACGAAGCGGATTAGAGAAAAGAGAAAAACCTTGGGGTAGTTTTTTGTTTGCAGGACCTACTGGCGTTGGCAAAACTGAAATTTGCAAACAATTAGCCTTGATACTAGGAATTAAATTTCAGCGTTTTGACATGAGTGAATACATGGAAAAACATTCGGTATCACGATTAGTTGGTGCGCCCCCAGGTTATGTGGGTTTTGAACAAGGTGGTCAGTTGACTGAAGCGATTTCACAAAACCCGTATTCGTTGATTCTATTAGACGAAATTGAAAAAGCACACTCAGATATTTACAGCATTTTATTGCAAATTATGGATGGCGGACGATTAACTGATGGCAATGGGCGGACGATTGATTTTAAAAATACACTAGTTGTGCTGACGACCAATGCAGGCGCACAAGACGTGGCCAAAGGGTCAATTGGTTTAGGTGTATCTGTTAATCAACAAATTAGCGCCGAAGCTATTAAGAAAACTTTTTCACCGGAATTTATAAATCGTTTAGATCGCATTGTTTATTTTAATTCGCTTAATAAAGATTTGATCAAAAAAATTGTGACTAAATCACTGAATGAACTAGGACAAATATTAAAAGAAAAAAATATTATTTTTAATTATGATGACGAAGTGGTCAGTCTTCTTGCCGATGCGGCCTACGACCCTATTTATGGTGCAAGGCCTGTCGCTAGAAAGATTAACGAATTAGTCAAAGCTAAAATTGTGAATGATTTATTATTTGGTGCTCTTAAAAATGGCGGCCAGCTTGATCTTCGTCGTGTTCAAAAAGATGACACAGTCAATAAATCAGCCCAATACGAAATTTCGTTTCTGATTACTGCTCAGAAATGATAAAATGACATGATGCTAAAAAATAAAATCTTCGTGGTTATACTTTTTCTTTTTTCATGCTCTCAGCATCAATTATTAGCGCAAAAAAATGATGGTGAAAGAAAGTTTAAAGACATTAGCTGCGAAGAATTGATTGATCTGTCTAAAAAAACTGACTTTGCGCTAAAAAATTTAGCGGGGCTTCGGGCCCACCGTCAATGTAAGGATTATATTTATGATCCTTCAGTCATGACGGCGATAGAGAAAAGAATTTACCAACAAGAAATTGATTTAAACACCGTACGTAGAAGCAAAGATCCAGCTGAAAAAACTGATCAAGAAGAAATTAAAGAATTACGTGCACAACTAAAAACAGAAAAGCAAGTCACAGCTAAATGGACTATTTATAAAAAACTTCATGCGAAGTACCGCATGACAGGACAGCGCGAGCCAGTTATTAAAACCCGCAAAGAAGCTCAGAAATGGCTGGCTAAAGATCTTAAGAAAAGTCCAAAAAGTATTGAACTGCAAAAAGCTTACTATGAATCAAGTCTATTGATGGCTAAACAGTATTGGACCGATAGCGAAACGGCATTAGCTGAAAAAACGATAGCCAACGCTATCAATGATTTAAAACCACAAACTATTTTTCCAGATCTTTATTTTTTAAAAGCCCGAATTCATGAAGAAAAAGATGAATTTACTTTTGCCAGTGCTTTTTATGAACTGGCCCTACTTGATTTAGATAAAAGCCCTTTCACGACACCTTTAATAGCTGAAAAAATAACATGGAACAAAGCGTGGCTGTTGTATAAAAACGAAAAATGGACTGAAGCAGAAGCCTTATTTAAAAAATTAGTCATTGATTATGTCGATGTGAGTGATCAATCCAGAGCGGCTTTTTTTCAGGCCCGCTGTCTTTTGAAAATGGATAAAAAATCAATGGCCAACAGTCTGTTAGCCGACATTATTGAAAAAGATTTTTTCAGTTATTACGCTTTTGCTGCTCATCAAGAATTGGGCCGTAAGATTCCGCCATTTAAAAAATTGAAAAAAACTGGTGAATTTATTTTTGATGATAACTTATCATTTTTAGATGTGAATGAAAAAAATATTTTTCTTGATTTAATTAAATATAAAGAAATCGATTTAGCTGAAAGATTTATTTTAGTTAAAAACACCACTGTTCAGCAGAATGCGTACTTAAGTTTAATCTTAGCCGAAAAAGGTCTTAGGTTTTTACCCCTGTTTGCAGCCTTCGGAAAATTAAGCTATGACGAAAGAAAAGACGTGTTGATTGATTTTCATCACTTGCTATTCCCACGACTTTATGAAGACGAAGTTTCCACTATGGCTGAAAAAACAGAGTTACCAACAAGTTTAATCTTTGCTATCATGCGCCAAGAATCAGCGTTCAATGAATACAGCCGCAGCCATGCTAACGCTTACGGCCTGATGCAAGTTATCCCGTCTTTAGCTAAACAATTAGCTAGAAAGCATAAGCTACCCTACAAGACAGTCGACGATCTTTATGTGCCGGATTTAAATATTCAGTTAGGCAGTTTTGAATTACAAAACCAAGTTAAAAAGCAAAACGGACAACTGACTTTCGTCGCTGCTGCTTACAATGCAGGGCCAAATGCTTTAGCTAAATGGCTTAAAACGAAATGGAAGCCTCAGTTTGATATCATCGATTTTATCGAAGAAATCCCCTATGATGAAACTAAGCTTTACGTGAAAGTCATCGCCAGAAATTCACTGTTTTATGACCGTTTAAAAAAGAAGGATAAAGAGCTGGACTTTCCGGTGGATTTTATCAAATCCGAGAAAGTTATTTCTCAAAATGAGACGCCGTAACATTTTACACTAGAACATTTTGCCTAAAATTATTCAAAATTAGGTCTGATCTAACCGATAGATTGATATATGAATCAGTCTAAAAATACAAAAATTGTTCTATTCTCGACACTTGTTTTTTCGATGTTTTGCCTGGCTGCGATTGGCTATAGTTATTTAAGCGAACCTTCCCGACAATTTAGAAATACACAATCACAATCTAAAAAAAATAAATTAGGTGAAAACCGTGGCCTTGAATTAGGCGAAATCTCCAGTTCACAAGACAACGTGATCAATGAGCCTTCGGCTTTATTTAATGACCCAGCAATTAAGCAAGCTTGGGGATTAAAAAAATCCGATGCCGGACGAGCTTGGTCTATCACTCGTGGAAATAAAAAAATCATCGTGGCTGTTATCGATACTGGTATTGATGTTCGACACGAAGATTTAAAAAATAATCTTTGGCAAAATTCTGGTGAAATTGGCTTTGATGGCAACGGCAGAGACAAAGCCACTAATAATTTAGATGATGATGGCAATGGATTTATTGACGATGTTTACGGTTGGAATTTTGTCTCTAACAATAACCGATTGGATGATAATCACGGTCACGGCACCCACATCGCTGGTATTATTGGCGCTGAAGCCGGCAATAAAAAAGGCATCAGCGGTATTTCTCCTGATGTCAGCCTGATGATTCTTAAATATTATGACCCAAAAGTTCCTAACACAGATAATCTAAAAAATACTATTCGTTCAATCGAATATGCTGCTAAAATGGGTGCTCATATTATTAATTATTCTGGCGGTGGAACAGAATTTTCTGAAGAAGAATACAAAGCCGTCCAATTAGCTGAACAAAAAGGTATTTTATTTGTTGCTGCTGCAGGAAATGAACGATCAAATTCTGATGAACATCATTACTACCCGGCTGATTATAAATTAAAAAATATTATTTCAGTTACAGCGATTGATCCAACAACTGAAGTCTTATCATCATCAAATTATGGAATAGACACTGTGGATATCGCAGCCCCAGGGCAGA
>JAYSQO010000011.1:0-5867 GCA_043721535.1 Bdellovibrio sp.
ACCCTAGTTTTATCAGTCTCAATTTTTACGTCTACCACCGAAGCTGCTCGTCCTCAGCAGGACCCAGTATGCACCAAGCTTATACCCTATGTTCAATCAGGTGATGTTTTGTTTACAGCAGTTGAGGCTTTTGTTTTCAGAGAAGTTGCAGAGCTTACAAAATCGTGGACTTCGCATGTAGGTATAATCTTTCAACAAAACGGTCGATGGGTTGTTTATGAAAGTCGTGTTCCAAAAAGCTCGATCACTCCACTTTGTGAATTTGTAGCCAGATCAGCCAATGGCCAAGTTGCACTAAAAAGATTTAATCAGCCTTTAAATGCAAAACATATTTCTATCTTACAAAAAGCAGCCACTGAAAGATTAGACTACTATTACCATTCTGGTTTTGATTACGATTCAGATAGCAAATATTTCTGTTCAAAATATGTTTATGATGTTTATCAACAGATTGGCATTAGCATGGGACATATAGAATCTTTCAAACAGCTATTTGAAAACAATCCAAATGCTGACGTTGAATTTTGGACAAAATGGTATTTAGGCAACATCCCTTGGACGCGCAGAACAGTGACTCCGGCCAGCCAGTTAAATGATCCAAATTGGGTCACAGTTTTTTCAAATAACGTTAATTAAAAACTAAGTTTTCTTTTCAGGTAATTTCCAGGCAAGTATCTAAAAAATAAATAAATTCCGTAACCAGCTAGTAAATGCTTTAGCGCATGCCCGCTGGTTATTCCCAATGAAACTTCATAAATTTTCACATCAAGTATTTCAAAAACTTTAGCTAGCACATAAAACAGCAACATATAAAAACAGGATTTACGTGGATAAGAAGCGTTTCTGTAAAGAATGAAAACAAGTAACGCAACTAAGATCACACCGAACTGAACAAATAAATAAGGCCTAAGATCACCAAGCCCGATTGATTCAGTGTAAGACCAGTACACAACTGAACCAACAGCTAAGATTAATCCTACAACAAACAATGCTAAATCATTTTTTTTAACTGCAGTTTTTGATAATAACCACACCAAAAAACCAATGAAGCCAAAACTCATTGGTAAACGGTCCCAAAACAAAGCTTCTGTGTTTGGGTTGTAATGATAATAAGCTGAACCCACAGAGGTTAAGAACACGCCAAAAATTAAAGCATACAGATAAACTTTTTCGTTTCGCTGAGCTTTTGTAAAATCAACAAATAAAAATCCGTACGCAGCGGCAAATAAAAAAATAAAATTACTGATCACATTTTGATAATTGGGAATCAATAAAAATCTTGAATCAGCAAATTGATGATAATGTTCGGTTTGTGGTATTGGACCCTGCATGAAGAAATAAATAAATAATCCAAAAAGACCACTCAGAATAATAATTTGATTGAAATCAATAATCTTGTTTTTAATCATGATTCGTAGACTATGACTATTTTAATAAATTGTGAAATAATTAATAGACTATTTATTTTTCTGGCGTTCTTTTTGAGCATTCAAATAAACAGCTAAATATTCTGTCATCATATCTAAGTCAGCTAGATTATATGATAACTCTGGTGTGCCATCGGTAAAATTAAGATCATAGACATAGCTTGGGGTTTGCACCAATCGGTCTAAACGATTATTTTCAGTCTGCATTTGTAACGCAACCCAATCATGAATTTTAACAGGCTTTTTAAATAATGATGGATCGATAACATAAGTTTCGGCAGCCTGGGTTATGGGATGGCGCACCCATAATGTTAAGGCCACGTGATATCGCCAAACTACAAAACCCGATGGCGTGTTTGCGGTAGTCACATTTAAAAATCCAGTAACAAAAATCTTTCCTGTTTTAATATTTACTTTTTCTAATAACAAGGACATTGCATGAGCGCGGGCTTCACAGCCACGTTCTGGAAACGCAAAGGGAATATTTTCTTGCGCCGCCATATCATTAAATATTTTTTTAGCAGTCAACTGATCAACAATAGTTAAATCTATTTTTTCATTCTCTGGAAAAGTCATTAAACGGGGCTGAGCGCCCACCTGAAGCTGAAAGCTTAATAATAATAAAATTAGAATATGACCCACAAAGATTGTTTTCATACTATGACTATAGCTCTAAGCTATTCCTAATAGAAACTGTTAGGATTATTGACACTAATTATTACACAGGGACCCCTTGCCAGAACGATAATTAGCTTTAATACTAATCAAACAAAGGAAATCCAAAATGGCAAAAATTTTACTGATGGCCACATCATTACGTAAAGAATCTTTTAATAAAAAATTAATTGAAAACGCAAATCGAATATTTGACTCAGAAAAATCAAATCACAGTTTTGAAGTGATTCAATTCAATGATTACCCACTACCCGTTTATGACAGCGATTTAGAAACTCAATCAGGATTGCCAGAAAATGTAAAAAAATTAGCGCAGAAAATTTCTGAATCCAGCGCAGTCATTTTTTCAACGCCAGAATACAACGGAAGTATTCCGGGAGGGTTTAAAAATGCGATTGATTGGTTGTCACGCATTAAACCCACGCCACCGCTAACTGATAAACACACATTACTAATGGCAGCATCACCAGGGGCACTTGGTGGAGTTCGCGGCTTATGGCATTCGCGTGTTCCATTAGAAGCTTTAGGTATGCATGTTTACCCTGAAATGTTTGGCTTATCAGCTGCGCATAATGCTTTTGATGAAAAAGGAATTTTAAAGGACGCTGCCACAGAAGAACGTCTTAAAAAATTATTGTTGAAATTTCGTGATTTTATCAAATAGTACAACAAGGACTGTTTATGAATAATAAAAATAAAAAAGTTTATATCTTAGGAAGCGCTAGAATACCATTTGTAAAAAGTCAGACAGTTTACAAGGATATTTCCCGTCAAACGTTGATGACAACAGCCTTAAAGCACTTAGTTGAAAATTTTAAATTACAAAACAAAAAAATAGATGATGTTGCATTTGGCGCGATCATGTGCAGTTCGGCAGATTGGAGCTTATCACGCGAAGTGGTATTAGGATCAGGGTTACATCCTGAAACACCGGCCTATAATGTACAGCGGGCCTGTGGCACAGGGCTAGAAACCACATGGCAATTAGGTTTAAAAATTTCTGCAGGCCACATAGACACAGCTATCGCTGGTGGTGTTGACACGAATAGTGATTTACCAATAGAAGTTTCAGATAACTTAAAAAAAATGTTATTAAAATTAAATAATTCAAAAACATTTGGCCAAAAATTATCAACATTATCTTCATTTCGTCCAAATTTTCTGATTCCAAAATTACCAGCAGTTATCGAACCACGAACTAAAATGTCGATGGGTGAACACACCGAACTGATGGTTAAAGAATGGAATATCACAAGAGAAGAACAAGATGAATTAGCCTTAGCTAGTCATAAAAATGGCACAAAAGCTTACGCCGATGGATTTTATAACGATTTAGTTTTTGCCATGGGCGATATTAAAACAGATCAAACTTTACGTGGAGATACGACTTTAGAAAAATTAGCGAAATTAAAACCAGCGTTTGATATTTCAGCTGCCGGCACACTAACCGCTGGGAATAGTTCACCACTCACAGATGGCGCAGCAGCCGTTTTATTAGCTAGTGAAGAAGCAGCTCAAAAGCTTGGTAAAATGCCATTAGCTCAACTTGTGGATGTGCAAGTGGCCGCAGTTGATTACGTACATGGCGCGGGGTTATTAATGGCGCCGACAATTGCCGTATCAAAATTATTACAAAGAAATAATTTAACGTTTGCAGATTTTGATTATATTGAAATTCATGAAGCTTTCGCTGGCCAAGTTCTATGTAATATGAAAGCTTGGGAATCAGCAGATTACTGCAAAAATATTTTAGGTTTAAAGGCTCCATTGGGAAAAATTAATCGCCAACGTTTAAATATTGCTGGCAGTAGTTTAGCTTTAGGTCACCCGTTCGCAGCCACGGGCGCACGACTTGTGGGAACATTAGCCAAACATTTATCTTCTGGCGGAAAAAAGCGCGGATTGATTTCAATCTGTACAGCTGGTGGCATGGGTATCGCAGCCATTATGGAAACAGCGTAGGTTTAGCTATTTCTTATTCTTCAGAAACTCACTGAGCGCATCAATATTTTTATACATTTGGTTGTAATCTTCGGGTGTCATTGTGTTTGGCTTAGGCGGCATAGTTTGTGTTTTTAATCGTTGAAACAAACGACTGGCCTCTGGATTAAGCGGATTGATTAAACCCTGCTCGATTAGTTTTTTTAAACTGTCATCGCTATTTTGACCTGAATACAAATCACTGTGGCAAGTCATGCAATTTTTTTGTAACCGTGGATACAGCCGAGAATAACTTTTTTTCTGATTTTCTGTGGCGATAAAATTAACTTTAGCTTGCTGATCTGTCCTGTGGGTCTTGCCTTCAGCCAAACGAATAATCGAATTATTTTTATCATCCATAATTAAAAGACTACCGTCATTTAAAACTGTTAACCCAACTGGTGCGCCCTTAGAACGAACACCATCAAGTGCCGTCCAATTAAAAATTAAACTTGTCGGTTGTTGATTTGTTGGTAAACCATTTTGATCCACATCATACATCACAACTTTTTGTCCCTGCGGACGATAACCATGCCACGACACCAGCATTTTATTTTGCAATGCGATTAATTTACCATGTTGATAATACACCATCCCTAGCGGGGCAGTATGTGCTGGCATAAATACCACAGGTGGTGAATATTTAGTTTTACAGTCTTCTGGTTTTACAACAGAACTGAAATCTTTTAAAACTTTCCCGTCAGAATAACAATACGGCCAACCGTAATGTTTAGGTTCTCCATCAATGACAGGGGCAGTCAGGGAATCTGTTAGAATGTTTTTACTACAAGACGTTTTAACAAAAGGAACCCCAAATGCCCCCATCAGGTCACGAATCTATCATCGGATTACCGAATTATAAAATCATTTCTTACTGTGGTACAAAGACCGTTGAAATCACCGCAGAGTACACTGGCTTGATCGGTTGTATTCACTGTGGGTCAATGAATCTTAGAAAAAAAGAACGCTTTAGCCGGGTTCTAAAACATCACAGTATCGGTCTTGCAAAAAGTGTTTTAATAATTCAAACACACAAGTTTTACTGCCGGGATTGTAAAAAATATTTCAACCAAAGAATGCCAGGAATTTTGCCTTATCAAAGATCCACGGAACCATTTAAAGATGAAGTGAGTTTAAAGCACCACGATGGGGTATCAGTATTAAAAGTGAGCCAAAGATTAGGATTAGGCGAAGCAACTGTTGGACGGTATTACCGAAAATATATTCAGCGGGAATTTAACGAACATAAAAATGCAAGCTGTCCGAAAGTTTTAGGAATCGATGAGAAGAAATTTAATAAAAAACTAGGCTATCAAACTACACTGGTAAATCTTCAAAAACATACGGTCTTTGATATTACCTTAGGTCGTACAGAATCCAATCTAGGCAAGTATCTACGGCGCATGCCGGATCGAAATAACTGCAAAGTTATTGTTATGGATTTAAGTGATACCTATCGAAAAATAGCGCGTGATTATTTTCCACGGGCGATGATCGTAGCTGACAGGTTCCACGTTGTAAGATTAATCAATCAACACTTTTTAAAAACCTGGAGTCAACTTGATGAAATTGGAAGAAAAAATCGAGGGCTCATGTACTTAATGCGTATGCATGAGTGGACGAAAATGAAAGATAAATCCCGAAGTAACTTAATCAGATATTTAGCTGAAAACCCGGCACTAAAAGTAGTCTACGATTTTAAACAAAGCTTAATGAAATTAATATTAACTAGAGTCTATAATCGTCATCAAGCAGTTCCAAAAGTGAAAGAATTTTTAGACAAAA
>JAYSQO010000012.1:0-15468 GCA_043721535.1 Bdellovibrio sp.
TATTAATTCTTATGCTGATTTAGGTTCTATTGAAGTCAAAGATTTTGATCCCAAAGTCAGTTTTGATTATTTTTTAGAAAATTCTGTTTTTTCAAAAAACTCAATCAGCCTTAAGAAAATGATCACAAATATTCGGCCTTCTGAAAATTCAACTGATAATCCTATGGTTGTTTTAGAAATGGCTGTTGAAAGTTTATCAGCTGAAGTCGTCATTGAAATTAAAGACCGTGAAGCTGAATTTACAGATCTTGTTTTGCGGGTTATCGAAGAATTCGACTATGATGAATTAGAGTCCTCATCAGGAAAAGAAAAACTCAGCACAGCCGTGCTGACTGAAATCAACAAAAGCCTTACCACTGGCAAGGCTCGAAAAATTTTGTTAAAAAACTTTATAATAAAACCTTAAATCTAAAGCGTAGATTTAAAATTTTTAATATTGATATTATAATTTTTTATCCGATCATGCAAAGTCGACTTGGGAATTCCTAAATCAACTGCTGTTAATTTTTGATTTCCATGATTTGCAGCCAGTCTTTTTAAAATCATTTGTTTTTCAATTTCTTTAATCACTGATAAATTTTGCATTTTTGAATCTTGGGCATAGCTTACAGACTGGGTCAGCTGCGATAAACGGTCTTTTCTTTGCAACAAAGTATCAATATGATTGTCGTGAATAGATTGCTTCGGAAATAGGGCGCTAGCACGGGAAACAACGTTTTTTAGTTCGCGAATATTTCCTGGCCAATCATGTTTTTTAAGATGCTGAATGGCTGTGTAAGAAAATCTGACCTTCATTTGTTTAGCAAAGCTGTAAAGTAAATCTTCAAAATCTTCGATACGATCTTTAAGCGACGGCACATCAATGACCACAACACTTAAACGAAAAAATAAATCAGATCTAAAGCTTCCTTCTCTGATTTTTTGTGATAAATTTTGGTGAGTCGCTGCAATAATTCGCACATTAGTTTTAATGACTTTGTCTGATCCAACTGGGCGAATTTCGCTATTTTCAATGGCCCGTAAAATTTTAGCCTGTAAGTTGTAAGATAAATCACCGATTTCATCCAAAAAAAGACTGCCACCACGTGCGGCCTCAAAAGCGCCTTTACGATCATTAATAGCCCCTGTAAAACTACCTTTGATGTGTCCGAAAAGTTCACTTTCAACTAGTGTTTCTGTCAGTGCTGAACAATTCACACTCAAGAATGCAGCGTCCGATCTTTGTGAAATGTCGTGAAGATTTTTGGCAATCACATCTTTACCAGATCCCGAAGGGCCTAATAGTAAAACTGAAAAATCAGAATTTGCAATTGATGTCATTGTCTTTAATTGTTCGTTCCAAAATTCTGAACGGCTTGTCATCGGGAAGACTTTGGCTTTTTTAGTCAAATCATGAACAACTAAATCAGCGTAGCCCGCAGATATCAGATCACCATCATGAAGGACAGCTTCCAGAATTTGTGATCCATTCACATAGGTTCCTGTTTCTGATCTAAGATCTTTAATATAAAGTTTTTCTGATCTGATTTCTAATCTGAAATGACGATCAGAAACATGAGCTGTATGAATAACAACCTGACAACTGGGGTCTTTACCTATAGTCGCGTAGTCTTTGATGACCCATTTTTCTTTATGTTTATCTAACGACCCATCCATGATTTCGATTGCAAATTGATCCATATATCCCCCTTGTAAAGTTCATAAAGCCTGTGTAAGAGTGCCTTACAAAAAATAAGCCTGTTATTTGAGCTTCAGGATGAATATATGCGACTTGATGGTCTGACTTTCTACTTTTTAGCAAAGTCATATTGTGAATCTAAGAATTGAGAATTCGACAAAAAAAGTCTAGTATCTGTGACATGTCAAAACCAGTAGCTGGAAAAAAAAGCCCATTACAAAAAAGCTCGAAAAATAAGATCAAAAATAAGATCAAAGTGACTTTTCTAAAAAGCGGTTTTCTGCAAAAGGACTACCCGACTCATAATAAAAAAGAAGTGGCCTTTGTTGGCAGATCTAATGCGGGAAAATCATCTTTAATTAATGCATTAGCTGGTGAAAAAATTGCTCATGTCAGTCAGACCCCTGGTAAAACAAGATTACTTAACTTTTTCGCTTTCGGCGACAGTTACGTTTTAGTTGATATGCCAGGTTATGGTTTTGCTTCACGCAGTGGTGATGAAATCACTGAATGGCAAAAAGCCATTGAAACATATTTAGATAATCGTGAATGCTTGGGCGGATTAGTTCTTGTTATGGACGTGCGCCGCGACTGGGAAGAGCATGAAAAAATGCTTCTTCGTTTTGCGAACAAGATCGGCGTCCCAATGGTTGTGGCCATGACTAAGATCGATCGTTTAAATCAAAAAGAACTTAAAGAAAGACTGGCTGAAATAAAAAAGCATGCGCACACCAGTTTGCTATTTCCAATTTCAAGCACAACTCATGTTGGATACCGCGAAATGGAAGAATACATCTACAAAGAGTGGATCAAAGCATGAAAGTGATTGCGGTCATACCAGCAAGATTTGGTTCGACTCGGTTTCCGGGAAAACCTCTTGTTAAAATTAAAGATAAAACTTTAATTGAATGGGTCATCGCTGGATCACAAACTTCAAAATACCTTAAAGACATCATTGTAGCGACCGATGACGAACGTATTTTAGCGGTGGCTAAAAATGCAGGTGCCAAAGCTGTGATGACATCAGAAAAATGTGCGACAGGCACTGATCGTGTTTATGATGCCACAAAAGATATCGATTTTGATGTGGTGATTAACATTCAAGGTGATGAACCGCAAGTCAGCGCTAAATATATCGACCCTTTGATCGAAGCATTTATAAATAATAAAAATTTAGACATGGCGACATTGGCGCACCCGATTGAACTTAAAGATTTAGAAAATAAAAATGCTGTTAAAGTAATAAAAAATATAAACGATGAAGCAATTTATTTTAGTCGCCTGGCCATTCCGTATTCTCGTATAGAAGCTGATGTATCGTCATCGGTGACGTTAAAACATATTGGATTATACGGTTACAGCAAATCGTTTTTAAAAAAGTTTTGTGAGGCACCAGTAGCAGATATTGAAAAACTTGAGAGCTTAGAACAGCTTCGTGCTTTGTATTTAGGGGCTAAAATCAAAGTGATTACTGTGGATCAACCTATTCAGGGGGTCGATACACCTGAAGATTTAAAAATTGTTGAAAAATATTTGTAAGAAAGAATTAAATATGAAAAAAACAAAAAATAAAATGAAAACAGCTAAGAAATTAAAACATAATCAAAAATTTATTTTTGTTACGGGTGGCGTTGTCTCATCAATTGGTAAAGGTTTAACAGCAGCTAGTCTTGGTTCATTATTAGAAGCTCGCGGTTTTAGTGTAACAATAATGAAATTTGACCCTTACCTCAATGTTGATCCTGGCACAATGTCGCCTTTTCAGCATGGTGAAGTTTTTGTCACTGAAGACGGGGCTGAAACGGATCTTGATTTAGGTCACTACGAACGTTTTACAAAAGCTGTCATGTCAAAAGCAAATTCTGTATCAGCCGGTCAGATTTATGACTCAGTCATCACACGCGAACGCCGCGGTGATTATTTAGGTGGAACGGTACAAGTTATCCCGCATATTACTGATGAAATTAAATCGCGGGCTTATGCAGCCGTTCAAGGTAAAGATATCGCAATTGTTGAAATCGGTGGAACTGTCGGTGATATCGAAGCTCAACCTTTTTTTGAAGCTATTAGACAATTACGATTAGATCTAGGCGTAGACAACACGGCCTTAGTGCATGTGACTTATGTGCCGTATATAGCAGTGGCTGGTGAATTAAAAAGTAAACCCACACAGCATTCTGTGAAAGAACTTCGTCAAATCGGCTTACAACCTGATTTTTTAATTTGTCGCAGTGAAAAAACAATTGATGATAATTTAAAAGCTAAAATTGGATTATTTTGTTCGATTCAAAAACAGTACGTTATATCAGCTCAAGATTCTAAATCAATTTATGATGTCCCGCTGGCTTTACATAAAGAACATTTTGATGAACTGATTGTCGAAAGATTAGGGCTTAAAAAAACGAAACCGGATATTTCTGGTTGGAAAAAAATCGCTAAAATTCAAAATAACCCAAAAGGCAAAGTGCGCATTGCGCTGGTCGGAAAATATGTCGATCTTAAAGAATCTTATAAATCCCTGATTGAATCCTTAGTCCACGGTGGTTTAGCCAATCAAATTTTAGTCGATATTAAGTATATCGATTCTGAAAAATTGAATGCTCGTAATATTGAAACAATGTTAGGGGATGTGTCAGGAATTTTAGTTCCTGGCGGATTCGGTACACGTGGAGTCGAGGGTAAACTATTAGCTATTCAGTACGCACGTGAAAAAAATAAACCATTTTTTGGAATTTGTTTTGGAATGCAACTAGCTGCTATTGAATTCGCTAGAAATGTTTGTGGTTTAGAAAATGCCACATCTCGTGAATTTATCGGTGAAGCTAAAGTCAGCGAATTTAAAAAAGGTGGACACATTATAATTGATTCCATGATTGAACAGCGTGGAGTTGTCGACAAAGGTGGGACAATGAGACTGGGTTCATTTGCGTGTCAATTAAGTCCTAAAAGTTTAGTCCAAAAAATATATAAAGCTAAAACAATTAAAGAACGTCACAGACATCGTTTTGAATTTAATAATCAGTATTTAGAAATGTTTAATCGCAAGGGTTTAAAAGCTGTCGGTGTAAATAAAGAAAGAAATTTGGTTGAAATTTTAGAAAATGAAAATCATCCGTGGTTTATTGGTGTTCAATTTCATCCTGAATTTAAATCTAAACCATTAAATCCGCATCCATTGTTTTCAGCTTTTGTTAAGGCCAGCTCTCAGGCTAAAAAGAAATAAAAAATAGATCATCCAAGAGGTTAAGCATGAGCCAAATATTAAGCCGAGCAAAACAAGTCTTACAAATTGAAGCTGATAGCATTCTGCATTTAATTCCAAAACTAGATAACCAGTTTGAAAAAGCTGTTGAAATGGTATTGAAATGCAGTGGCAAGCTAGTGATTACAGGTATTGGCAAATCAGGTCAAATTGCGCGCAAAATGGCCAGTACATTTTCAAGTACAGGAACACCAGCCTTGTTTCTACACCCAGCAGAAAGTAGTCATGGTGATTTAGGTGTGATTAGTGATCAGGATTTAGTGATTGCATTATCATATGGCGGTGAAGCTTCTGAACTAAATGCTTTATTAAAATTTACACAGCGTCGTGGAATTTCTTTAATTGCTTTAACTGGAAAAAACGAAAGCACGCTAGCTAAATCTGCAGCAGCAACTTTAAATATATCTATTGAAAAAGAAGCCTGTCCACTTAATTTAGCGCCGACATCATCAAGCACAGCAATGCTGGCCATGGGTGATGCACTAGCGATGTGTGTGTTAGAACTTCGCGGATTTAAAGCCGAAAATTTTGCTGAATTTCACCCTGCAGGATCATTAGGAGCTAAATTAATGACTGTGCGTGAAGTCATGCAAACGGGTGATGCCTTACCATTTGTTAAACCAAAAAGTTCTATGAGTGAGATATTAACTAAAATGACTCATCAAAGTGTTCGCGGTGCGGCCGGTGTAACCAATGAATCGCAAGAACTTGTTGGCATAATTACAGACGGTGATATCCGACGATTTTTAGAAAAAAATCAAAATCCATTTTTAGCTACAGCTGAAATCGTGATGTCAAAATCTCCAAAAACGATTGATGTCAGTGAATTAGCTGAAAAGGCCTTATTTATGATGGAACAATTTAGAATTCAAATGCTGATTGTTTTAGATAAAAATTCTAAAACACCTTTAGTGCCAATGGGAATGTTAATCTATCAAGATTTATTGGCCAAGAAATTAAGGTAGTCTTTAAAAATAATTAGACAATCCAACAGTTAGTGCAAAACCAGTTGTTTTGACATTATTTGATCCAGAATTTTTTTCATAAATATAAATCAATCCACCTTTAAAACAGTAATCAGAACTTAAAATAAACATTTTAGCATAAGGTCCGATATAAAATGATGTGGTGCTTAAGCTGCTTGAAGCCCCGCCTGTGAACGAATCTTTGCGATTTGATATAACAAGATCAGCGTCAGCACTAAATATGAGATCACGTCCGGTGGTGTTTGGTTGAAAGTTATACGTGAAGAAACCACCAAATCCAGTTATACTAGTTGTTTGTGTGCCGGTATCTGTATTTGATAAACTGATTGATGGACCATATTCAAAATCTTTTTTATTCCAACCGAATTTGCTGACTAAGGTAAAGTTAGATACTGTGTTGGCCCCTGGTAGATCTGATTTCGTACTTGAAAATTCAGCGACTTCTAAACTGATTAAATAATTTCTACTGTTTTTAATTCTTGGAGTAAAACCGTCATCAGTAATATTTTGGCTTACAAAATAAGTTTCACCAGCTTTTAATTTATCGTTCGACTTGATTTCGATAATAGCTTTTTTGCCTTTAACTTGCAGAACATTAAATTCTTGGGCAAAAAGTAATTGTGTTTTAAAGCTGATAATAAAAATAAATAACAAAAAAGTTTGTTGAGTTTTCATATTTAAAAAATAGTCCGAAATTTTATTTTTGCCTATTCTTTTGCTGACAATCGTCTAGTTTCGTCACGCGAAGGTCATGTTGTCAGGACTTTAGTCGTAGTATTTAGCAATCACGGCACGCGTATCCTTGCAGCGTTAGATTTTATTCTTAACAATGTAGATTGAGAAACCTGTAGCGTAGGAGTGATTTTTCATTTGGGACTAGATGTGCAAAAACTTAAACATGTTAAGATGTTAGTGTTAGACGTTGATGGCATATTAACCGATTGCCGTTTATGGATGGATTCTAATGGCCAATGGAAAAGAATTTACTCAGTTCGTGATGGTGTTGGAATCAAAGCCCTGATTGAAGCTGGCTACAAAGTCGGAGTCATCACAGGAGCCCAAGCTGAAGATGTGAGATCTCGGGTTAAAATGTTAGGCATTCAGTATTTTTACGAAGGGGCGTTAGATAAAATTCCTCCGTTTAAAGACCTTCAAGAAAAATCAGGTTTAAAGCCAGAAGAAATGGCGTACATGGGTGATGATTTTTTTGATTTACCAGTGCTGAATCAAGTTCAATTTTCAGCAACAGTGCCAGACGCGATGGAAGAAGTTGTTGAAGCCGTTCAATATGTAACCCGTAGACCGGCAGGCAACGGCGCAGTTCGTGAGGTTTGTGATTTTATTTTAAAGTACGGATTTTATTCAAAAGGATTAAAAGTATGATAAATAGACTTTTCAAAATGATTATTTTTTTAACACTCAATGTTGTCTTAATAAGTCAAGTTCATGCACAATCAGATATTGATGTGCCAATCGATGAACTAGCCCAAGAAACAGTGTTTCCCGTGTTTGATCATTTAGCCAGCGTAAAAAACAGAAATGTAGCGACTAAAAGTCGTTTTGATTTAGGTTTATTTGGTGGCTACGCTTTAACAGAACCTATATACAGTACTGCTAAATTTGGTGTGGCATTAAATTACCATATCAATGAATTGCATTCATTAGGTGTTATATTCAGTCAAAATACCACTGGATTATCGCGTGATGGTGATGCTTTAAAAGATCTACAACCAGTTGGCCTAGAATTTGATCGCGCACCGAAGCCTAAAAACACAATATTATTAGATTATAATTACAAGCCTTATTATGGAAAACTTTCGATGACTAAACACAGTGTGATTAACACGACAATTTACGGATCAGCAGCAGCAGGTTTAATTGCTTTTGAACACAAAAGCTACCCAGCTGTCGCATTTGGTTTGGGAGAAAGATTTTATTTTACTTCACAATTTTCATTAAAAATTGATTTACGACTATTTATACATCAAGCGCCAATTCCGTTTAAGCGAGATGCTTTAAAACTAACTGATCCACTGCCGGCACCAGATAGTTTTGATGAACGTATTTCTTATACAACGAATTTAGAAGTTGGACTTAATTACTTATTTTAGGAGCTAGAGTGAAAACAAAATTAAATTATTTATTTGTAGTTGGTTTGTTGGGGTTTTTACTTGCCAGTCCTGCTTTTGCTGAAGAAGCACTTGATGATCAAGAAATCATTAATATCGAAGGCGTTTATTCTGAAGTTCAATCTGAAGTTCAACAAACTCAAGAAACTGAAAAGGCAGTAAACTTACCTGAAGAACTTAAAGCTGATGAACAAATTGCGCCACAAGCAGCTGAAACTGTTGAAGTGAAAGAACTTAAAGATTTAAGTCGTTTGTCGCCTTTCAGTGAAGTTTCTGTGATTCAGAAAAAATACTTACCAAAAACAGAGCGCTTTCAAATATTTGCCGCAGGATCATTAATGACAAATACGCCGTGGTACAACAACTATGGCGCAAGACTGCATTTTGGATATAATTTTACTGAAAATTTCGGTGTAGAAATTAATTCCTCTTTTTTAACAAATACTGAAAGAGAAGCCGCTAAAGAAATTCGTGAAAACAACGGTCTACAAACAGAACAGTTTATATACACAAAAAATTATGTAGGTTTAGATATCGTTTGGAGTCCGATCTACGGAAAAATGACATCTTTAGATAATACGATTACTCCATTTGATATGTATTTTACTTTTGGTGGAGGGACATCAAATACAAATTCACAAGAAAAAAGCAATGCGACATTCCACGTTGGAACAGGGCAGATTTTTGCGATTACAAAAACCATTGCGTTCAGATGGGATTACAGTTTCAACTTCTTTCAGGCGACACCGGTGCCGACAGTTGATGATCCAACACCGACAAAAGGTAGCTATAATGATTTAGTTTTAAGTGCTGGTTTAAGTTTCTTCTTTCCGGAGGTTAGCGAACGATGAAAAATTTTATCAAAGTTATTTTATTCATATCATTGTTAGCTCAGACGGGTTTAGCCCAAACACAAAAGAAAAAAGTAATTGCTAAAAAATCAATGACTAACAGAGCTATTGTTCAAAAAAAGGCAACACCGAAAGTTTATACGCAATCTAAAAGTTCTGTAAACCGTCAGCAAATTCAAGCAGCTATTACGCAGTATAAAAATGGATCGTATGCAGCTGCAGCTAATACTTTACAGTCTTTAGCAAAAAAACCAGAATTAGCCAGCGAAAAACCGCAATTGAAAATGTACTTAGGTGAAGCACTCATGGAATTAAACCTGAATCAAACGGCCGCATTTCAGTTTGTTGATGTGATCAGATCAGGTGGTTCAACCACCCGTTCAGCATTAGAAAAACTATTAATTGTGACTGATCGTTTAGGTGATGAAACATTATTAAATTACGCTCTTCAAAGAATTGATGTAGCGAATGTACCAGTTCAGCATCGTGATATGTTGAATTATCGTTTAGGTGAAATTAAGATGTCTGCAAATAACTTTTCTGCGGCGGCACAGTTGTTTGGCAAAGTTGGCCCACAAAGTCGTTATTACTATAATGCTTTATACAATAAAGGCTTATCACAAGCAGAGGCCAATCAAACGGATCTAGCTTTGTCGACGTTCAATAAGTTAAAATCAGTTAGAACAAGCGCAAAAGTCACTGATACAAATAAAGTCGCTGCCCAAATGGCAATTGCAAGAACTTTGTATCAGAAAAAATCTTTTGAAGCCTCTATCGATGCTTATGGCAAAATTCCACGTGATCACTTTATGTGGCATGATGCTATTTTTGAAAAAAGTTGGGCGATGCTAAGAACAGCCCGTTTTAGATCGGCATTAAGTAATTTTCAAACACTGCATTCAAGCTATTATGATGATTTTTATATTCCAGAAACATTACTTTTAAGATCGATCGTGTATTTATATATCTGTAAATACGACGAAACAGAAAAAGTTTTAGGACTTTACGAAAAACAATACGGTCCACTACTTGGTAAAATTCAAAAGTTTTTGCGGGCTCAGCGCTCAGCCGAAATTTTCTATTCTGAAATTGAAAAAGCAGTCCTGTTTAAAAAATCTGATGAATTAGAAATCAATACTATATTGCCATTAAAAGTGCTTAATAAAATTTATCAAGAGGGAAATGTGCGCCGCTCAATGGCTTATATCAAAAAGCTTTATGAAGAAAAAACTACTGTCGAAGAAAACCCACAGATCAGATCATCAGCTATTGGTAGGTACTCTTTAAAAGTTGTATCTAACCGCATTAAAGGAGCCAAATCACAGGTCGGCGATATGGTTAAAGCTCATTTAGAAAATATGGAAATCGAACTTAAAGATTTACAAGATCAAGCCAGCCTTATTCGTTACGAAATGATTAATGGTCAAAAAGAAACTATTCGTAAAAAAATTACGGGCAAAGATCTGTCTGACTTACAAGTTGATAGTGACCGTGATCGTTCGTTCTATGTGCAAAATGGCTATGAGTACTATCCATTCCAAGGCGAATATTGGTTAGATGAAGTTGGAAATTATCACTATTTAGGAAAGCAAAGTTGTGAGTAAAATTATGATAAAAAACATATCAAAAATTATTTTTAGAACAAGTTTAGTGTTAGTTATGTCTTTAGTTATTTCTGAAGATGTCCGCGCACAAAAAAAACCACAACAAAAAGTACAGTCAAAAACTAAAAAAATGACTGTCGGTGATTTACTGAAGAAAGCTCAGGAGTCAAGTCGTGGTGGTCAGCTTAAACAAATGGAAAAAAACGACATTGCTGTACCGGATTCACAATTTGCATTTAAGCCTCAGCAAAAACAAAGTTTATCGTCAGTTAAGCCGCCACGTTCAACTGAAATGTTGAAATTTGAAAAAGGCAATAACCAAGCTGAGTACGAAAGAACTTTAGATCGTCAAATTCAAGAACTTTATAAGTTGACTAAAAAATTTGAAAATAGTCCCAATCGTGGCGAGTTATGGTTACGTTTAGCAGAGCTTTATGTTGAAAAATCAACATTAGTTGATTCACGCAAACAAAATCAATACGACGAGAAACTAGAAGCTTTTCAATCGGGTAAATCAAAAGTTCAGCCGAAGTTAGATCAAACTGAATCGCAAGCCTACAATCGCCGGGCTATTCAGCTTTATGAGTGGTTTTTACGTGATTATCCAAATGATCAAAAAATCAGTCAGGCCTTATTCTTTTTAGGTTATAATTACTTTGAACTAGGTGAAAATGCTAAAGGTTCTATTTATTATGACAGGCTAACTAAACAATATCCAAAAAGCCCATTTGTCGGTGAGGCCCACTTTGCTTTAGGCGAATATTATTTTGAAGGTGAAAAATGGAGCGATGCTTACCGTGAGTATTCGTTTATTATTAAAGACAAAAAACACAGATTACATGCCTTTGCATTTTATAAGGGTGGATGGTGTTTATATCGTATGGGTAAAACTGATGAGGGTATTAAATACTTAGACTTCATCGTTAAAATCAGCAAATCAAGCAATGTATCGGCTGCTACAAAGGCTTCAATAAGCCGATCAAAACTTGAAAGTGAAGCCTTGCGAGATCTAGTCGTGTTCTTTTCTGACACGGGCGATACGAACAGAGCCATTAATTATTTCAGAAATTTAGAAATCAAAGAAGCTGACCAAAATGGCTATATTGAAAAATTAGCTTATTACTTTGCCGATAAAGGTAATCGTGACGCTTCACGCGATGTCTTCAGACGATTAATAGTTGATGACCCAACGGCTAAAAAATCTTTTGAGTATCAATATCAAATTGTGCAAAACTACTTTTATGCAAAAAATTCTCCACAGTTTAAAGAAGAGCTTTATAAGTGGATCAATGACTTTAAAAAAGATTCAGCATGGGCTAATGCGAACAACAGCGATCAGGCTTTAATTGATAGCGCTTATAAATTGCGTGAACAAACACTAAGAAATTACATTATGCAGCAGCATCAAACGGCGCAAAATTCGCGCGCAGCCTATTCTAGACAGACAGCCTCTGATGGTTACTTGCTGTATTTTCAAGAATTTGGTGATTCTTCACAAGTTGCAGATATGCACTTCTTTTACGGTGAGTTACTTTATGATATGAATAAATTTGATGAAGCTTCAACGCAGTATTTATGGGTTGCTGAAAATGCCCCGCAAAATAAATACGCTGATAAAGCGGGCCAGAATTTACTTTTAGCCATCGAAAAAGTATTACCGAATGATAATGAATTGAAAAGAAAAGTCGGCGACAGCGTAGATCCAGTCGCTTACGAACCTGCCGTTGAAAAGTTTTTACGTTCAGCAAGATGGTATGTTAATAAATTTCCGAAATCAGAAAAAAATGCTGAGATTAAATTTCGTATGGGTAGATTATACTACCAAACGAATCACTTTGCAGAAGCCGAAGTTGTTTTTAAAGACATCGTTGATAAGCATCCAAAAACTAAATATTCAGAATTTTCAGCCAATTTATTATTAGATATATATAATCTTAAAAAAGATTACGTGGGTTTGGAAAAAATCGGCGCCGAATTGTTAGCTAATGATTCAATCTCAAGCTCGCAAACAGGAACAGATATCAGGGGCGTTCTTGAGAGAGCCAGCTTTAAAAAAGGTCAAGATCTAGAATTAGATAAAAAATATTTAGAATCAGCAGAACAATTTAAAGGCTTTGCTGCACAAAATCCTAAATCTGAATTGTTTTCATTGGCTGTTTTTAATGCCGGTGTTAACTATGAAAGAGCAGGGCGCACGCCAGAGGCCATTGAAAATTACAAACTGACTTTAGCTAGCAAAGACAAAAATTCAGCGAATGTGAAGCCCAAGGCTGAAAAATTGATAGCTAAGCTTTACCAAGACGCTGGGCAGTTTGAGGAATCAGCACGATTATTTAAAAAAATAGCGAATGAATCACCCAATGACCCATTAGTGACAAATTATTTATTTAATGCAGCAGTGATGTATGAAGCTATGGGCAAAAACCGTGAAGCGATATCTACTTATAATGAATACTTAGAAAAAGCCAAAAGACGATCTGATAAAATTGATGCAACTTTTAACTTAGCTGAATTATTAAGAAAATCGAATTCAATTTCATTAGCGATTGAAAGATATGATGAATATGTTTCAATTACTAATAATCCAGTACGTAAAGTTGAGGCTTACTATTGGTTAGCGCAATTACATAAAAGACTTCGTCATGAAACTTTACATAACGAAAACAAAGCGAAGACGTTGCAAACGTTTAGTCGTTTAAATAGCTCGCAAAAATCAAGTGTTTCGAAATACGTAGCCCAGTTTAAATTTGTAGAAGCTGAAAAATCTTTTGCTGAATTTAAATCTGTTCGTATTCCTGCTGACCCAAGTAAGCAGAAAAAAGCTGTTGATCAAAAGCTTGAGCTTGTGAACAGATTAAATACACAGCTTTCTGAGATCATTAAATTAGATTCAGCAGAAGAAATTATTTCTTCATTAAATCTAATTGGCGAAACTAACGAACATATGGGTAAAGCTATCTTGAATGCGCCAGTTCCTAAAGGTTTTAACGAAGAGCAGCTAAAACAGTACAAAGCAGGCATTCAAGGTATCGCTGATCCATTTATTAAAAAATCTGAAGAAAGCTACAAGCTTGCAGTTGAGAGAGCTCTTGATTTAGATGTGTATTCACCAGCATACAGAAATTCTTTATCTAAACTTCAAGCAAAAGATCCTAAGTCGTATTACAATGGCTCAGAAATTCCATCGGATTCACGACTGATTCAGTGGATAGGAGAGAAATAATGAATAAATCTATTTTATTAAACATCTTGTTATGCTTTTTTATTTTTAGCTGTAGTTCATTGATTGAGACCTCGTCAGTTAGTCAAGAGATTCAGCCCACGGATCTGAATTCGGGCAGCGGCAACAGCACAGTCGACGATGATAAGCCGATTGATGTAAGGCCAATCCAAGAATCAAAAAAGCAAACTGAAGCAGTTACATCGTCGGCTTCAAAAACATCGAGCGACAAACTTGTAGCTGCGATTAAATCACAAAATGATGAAATCGTTGTTAAATCAGCGAATGAAGTTTTATCCCAGAATCCAAAAGATTTAAGAGCATTGAATGCACTAGGGATGACTTACTTTAAAAGCGGTCGAAATGAAGCGGCTTTGTACTTAATTAACAAAGCGATTGATATTCAGCCTAAATCTTCTGAGCTTTATAGTAACTTAGGTTTAATCGAGCTGGCTCGTGGTGAAAAAAGAGCAGCTATACAAGCTTTTAGAAAAGGCTTAGAGATTAATCCAAGTGATGCGATTATCGGTGCAAATTTGGGTTCAATTTATGTTGCAGAAAAAGAATATCAAAAAGCTGAATTAGCTCTGGAAATCCCTTATAAGAGGGGAACTAAAGACATTAAAGTTTTAAATAACTACGCCATAGCCTTAACAGGAAATAAAAACTCGAAAAAAGCTGGCGATATTTATGCAAAATTAGTCAGAGATAACCCTTCTCAGCGCGATATTATGTTAAACTATGCAATCAATTTGATTACTCATCAGCAAAAATATAAAGATGGTTTAGATCTTTTAAACAGACTAAAGTTCGTAGGAATTCCTCCAGAATCAAGAAATGTAATAAAAGATTTGGAAACTCAGGCAAAAGCTGGTTTACAATAGCATATGAGGTCATTTATGCACCGTTCACATTTTGTTATAATTATGATCTTTATGGTGATCTTGGTTTCACTACAAGTTGAAGAGGTCTCTGCTCAAGCAACTTTTATTGGATCTAAGGCAAATCGTAAACAAACATTAAATTTCGAGGATGAATTAGTTGAGGGTAGTGCTCAAAAGCCTGAACTTTTTTATTTATTTCAGAAAAAGAATTTTAACTATACGCGATTAGTTAAATTGCGTGAAAATTTCTTACCAGAGATGAGAAAAACAGCAGAAGATATGCAGCGACTTCGGGGTGGACGTTGAAAGCTCCTATTATATTCAGAGTCTATAAGAATAATCAGATACATTTTGTAAAGCAATTTACTGATAAAGATCAAATTGTTTTCGGAAGCAGTGCTATGTCAGGTTCAGAAATGGATGTTGATTTAGAATCAACTGAAATTTCAGCGATTCACTGTCTTGTTGAAAAACGTGGAGCCCAGTTTTACCTTTGTGATTTAGGCTCAACACAAGGAACATTTAAGAATGGAAATCAAATCTTAGATGACATGTTAAACTCAGGTGATGAATTTAACATAGGACCGTTTAAAGTCTCATTTTTCACGGGCGTTCCAAAGCCAACTCATGCTCAAGACTCTTCTGATATTATCGTTGTAACGCCGCCGCCAGTGGTGCCGCGACCGTCGATCGAAAAGCCCAATGTGACTAAAGCTATAGATGCAGCAGCTGTTGTTAAACCAACAATTGCAACGCAGTTTGTATCGCAAAAACTTAATCAAAATTTAAGATCAACTAAAAGATCTCCGATGCAGCGTCGTCAACGTGGTGATAGTACTTTTTCACCACAAAGT
>JAYSQO010000013.1:0-15438 GCA_043721535.1 Bdellovibrio sp.
CTTCGATGTTTCCGCGAGTTGGGCGCGGTTTCGGTGCGGGAGCATAACGAGTAAAGAAATCAAGGAACGTATCTACCCCGAAGTTTTGTTTAGCTGATCCAAAAGTGACCGGGCTAATTTTTCCGTCCAAGAAATCTTGCACGTCAAACGGTGGAAGTGCACTTTCGATTAATTCTAATTCATCACGCACCTGCTGAAGTGTTTCGTGATCTAAATATTTTTCTAAAATAGGATCTTGCGGCCCTGAAAAATCGAATTCTTCATATTCATCGCCTTCCCGGCGCTGATCGTAGAATCTCACTTTTTGTGTGATACGATTATAAATCCCTTTAAAACGAGAACCAATACCTAAAGGCCATGTCACCGGGTAACACTGCATATTTAAAGTTTTTTCGATTTCGTCGATTAATGTTAATGGATCTTTTCCTTCGCGGTCTAATTTATTAACGAAAGTAAAAATAGGAATATTTCTTAAACGACAGACATCATATAATTTTTTTGTTCGATCTTCGACGCCTTTAGCGACGTCTATTAGCATCACTGCACTTTCAACGGCCATCAAAACCCGATACGTATCTTCAGAGAAATCTTTATGGCCTGGGGTATCTAATAAATTAATTCGTAAATTATCAAAATCAAAAGTCATCACTGATGAAGTGATCGAAATTCCTTTTTGTTTTTCTAGCTCCATCCAATCAGATGTGGCTGATTTTGTGCCGGCTTTACCTTTGACTTCGCCAGTTTCATGGATGACCCCGCCGTGATAAAGCAATTTTTCCGTCAAAGTGGTTTTACCCGCATCAGGATGAGAAATAATTGCAAAAGTCCTTCGACGAAGAATTTCTTTTTGATCTGCGGTGAGTGGTGTAGAACCTGTGGATGTATTTAACGACATAGCTGGTTAATATAGTTATTGACGCATTTTAAGTAAACCATTTATATAAGTAACTTAAACAGCTAACCAATAGTAATGTTACATTATTGACCGTTATCAACTCATGGTGGTTTGAAGCTACCGACTGACAACTGAAAGGGTCCCCCAAATGACTAATTCTGCGTATTTTATAACCACATTCTATAAATTCATACCGATCGATAACATAGAAACGACAAAAGCGTTTTTTCAGCAATGTGCAGAAAAAAACAAAGTTAAAGGTTTAATCGTTTTAGCCCCCGAAGGTTTTAATTCCACAGTGTCGGCAAAAACAGAATCTGATCTTGAAAATTTCAAAAATGATTTACTAAAACATTTTAAATTATCCGAACTGAATTTTAAAGATTCAGCTTCAAACAAATCCCCTTTTCGCCGGTTTGTGGTCAAACTGCGATCTGAAATCGTGACTTTAGGTACACCCAACCTGCTTCCACCTGATGGGATCAATCATCACTTAGGCCCCAAAGAATGGAATGAAACCATTGAAAAAGAAAAGCCCGTGATTATTGATGCCAGAAATTGGTACGAATATAAAATCGGAACTTTCAAAGGGGCAATCAACCCCAACACCGACAAATTCACTGAGTTTCCAAAATTTATGGAAAAACAAAATATTTCAAAAGATCAAAAAGTTTTAATTTTTTGCACGGGTGGAATTCGTTGCGAAAAAGGAATCCTCGAGCTGCGCGAAAAAGGTTATCATAATGTTTACCAACTGAACGGTGGCATATTAAACTACTTGAAAGAATCCCCTCATCAAAATTATGAAGGTGAATGTTTTGTTTTTGATCACCGTGTGGCAGTTGACCAAGATTTAAAACCTACAACAAAGTACAAACTTTGCCCGCACTGTGGCCAACCAGGCAACACCCCGGTGGATTGCAAACGCTGTGATACAGCTAGCTTTATTTGTGAATACTGCGAACAGATTGAGTGGAAAAAAGACACTTGTTCAAAAGACTGCGCCCATCATTATGAACTGCACCCGACTAGAAAGTCAAAACGCCAAGTTCAACCCTATGAAACTGAAGACAATTAGTTTGATGATTTAAAGTTAATAGTTAATTCAATTTGGGTTCTGATCGCCACAGATCCGATTCGTGCTGGAAGAAATTTTAGTTTTTGCGCAATATCTAATGCGACTTCGTTCAGTCCGTATTCAAGATTATTTAAAAGCTTTGCACTATCGACTACACCTTGTTGATTTACAATAATCAGCACTTTAGCGTCGGCTACATAGTTAGCTTTTTTGGCAGCATCAGTTCTTTGCGCACGAACCACAGAAATTAATTTTGCAGGGCTTGAAATCTGTGATTGGTTAGAGACTTCGTCAGATCCTAGTTCCATAACTGATGGTGTTTGTGCCGGCAATTCATTTTTTTCTGTCATGATTTTATTGCTTTTTGGTAAAGCCATTTTTTTTTGGGGGGGGGGGCTTTGCTTTGGCTTTATATCTTGTGCAGACACATTAATAGTTGTGATTGAAATTTGATCTAAAAAAGAAATCTTATTAGCTAACTGATACAAAGTATACCCAAAGCCAACATGAATAAGAACAGATACCCCAAATGTTATAAATAATTTCATGAGTTAGTATTCTTATTCTTAAAAAGCCCTATTGTCAGTTTATTAAAAGCTATTGTTAAAATTTTGTTAAAATTTCAGCCAGTAAAAAATGATGCGAAGCGTGCATTAAGAACCTTCTTCGTGATCACAGTTGCCCTGTGATAGCTCTCGTCACTGAGTTAGGAGAATCCGCTATATATGCAACATCTCAGCAATAATCTTGAATTTGAATATTTTCTATCATCGGCAGATGATAAATTAAGAACCGACTACTACACGGGTCTAAATAAAGTATTAAAAAAATATGGAGTCGACGGCGTCGTTCTTAACACGGCCAACAGCTTATCCAGCGCGAACACTATTATTGTTTTAGCCAAAAACAGTTTTGGTGAAAGCGTTGGTGGTATTCGCATTGAAATTAAAACAGATGATAATCTATTGCCAATCGAAAAAATATCTACGCGTTATAAAAAAATTATAAACGAAAAAATTAAGCAGATACATATGCACCACGAATCGATTGCAGAACTCTGTGGACTCTGGGTTGATTCAGAAATTAAAAGTTCTATTTTTAATAGAAAACTAGGTCCTACCCTTTGTAAGATAGCTAATGAAATAGTAGATGATATGCTATTTGAAAATTTAGTTACATTAGCAGCTAGTCATACATCAAAATTTGTCAGTGTATTAAATTTTAAACCCGATAAAAATATTCCTCAATTCACTTATCCAGATGACCGTTATATTTCAACCCTAATGTGGAAGTCCAACAAAACAAGAACTCAAAATATAAACAATAGAGAGCTTGTGCTATGAATAGAGACGCATGGCTAATTTTGAAAAGTCATATGAAAATAGATTCAATTAACTGGTTAACTGTATTTATTTTTATTTTTGATGTTTTTTTAATTTCTTTGTCGTGGAATCTATTTTCATATGGTCTAATCTATAAAATATTAAGCTACTTAATGGCCTCATTCGCATTTCTACAACTTTATTTAATACTTCACGAGGCCACACACAATGCTATATCTAAATTTTCATTTATTAATGACTTTTTCGGTCATTTTTGTGGATTTGTTGTGCTCATACCCTATTTACCAAGACAAAGTTCTCACCTACTACATCATACATGGACAGGCCACCCTGTCCGGGATCCTTCCAACAATCGTATGATCAAAAAATTTTCTGTAATCACAGAAAATGAAATAGCAAAGCTAGAAAGAATATGGAAACACTGGATACCCGCAATCGTAATCAACGATAGAATTGGTTTATGGCTATCACCACACAAAATCAAGAAACAGGGTCATTTAACTAAAAAAATAGAGAAAGAACTATTTTGGAATAAGTTCTATATTTTAAATTACTTTCTTTTTTTAATTGGTCTGATCGCATTCCAACAACTGACTTCATTTGCTATATGGTTCATACCCTCAATAACAATCGCTTTTATAATTGAAGAACTTGTTAATCTGCCACATCACGCTGAAACTCCTCTTCTTAAACCAACAGACAAAGCAATTCCCTATTGGGAACAGCAAAAAGTTACTCACTCGTGCAAGCCAATACCTATCTGGTCTTATTTTGTTATACTTAATTTCAACCTACATGTTGCTCATCATTTTTTTCCAACAGCACCTTGGAATTTGCTGCCAGAATTAGATCAAAAAATAAAAGAAGGCCTAAAGAATTCTGAGGAACACTTAAATGAATTTAGTTGGTCTATCATTAATAGGCAAAAACCGCTTATGAGTTTAATGGGTCACTACTTTTTAAATAAATCACAGAATGAGTAAATAGTTATGCTTGAATAGGTAAACCTAAAATAAAAGTTGTATTTTTCGAACTGCTGTCTAATTTTAAATAACCACCATGTTCTTCGGCTAATCTTTTAGATATGCTTAATCCCAAGCCTGTACCACGACTATCTATCTTTGTTGTAAATAACGCTTCAAATATTTTACCTTGCAAATCTTGATCAATCCCTAAACCAGAGTCAGCAACTTTTATTTCAATAAATGATTGATCTTTTTTTTCATAACTGACAGTAATCCATTTTTCCGCGTTTTGTTCAAGCTGATCGATCGAATTAATAATTAAATTTTGAATAATTTGTGTGATTTGCACAGGCCTACAGTTTATTTTTGTATCATTTTCTTTGCTTTTATTCATTATATTGAGTGTGATGTTTTGTTTTCTGGCTTTTATTTCACATAAAAACTTGGCATCGTCTAAAATATCATTAATAGATGCTTCAGTATAACTATCATTTTCTGCATTTCTATAACTTGCTTTAAGAGAAGTCACAATTTTACTCATACGCTGGCTCATGTTTTCTATAACTTCAAATTTATTTAAAAAATAATTTTTATCTTCAACTAATAGTTGCATGTTGTTTTTTAATTTATTTTTAATTTGATTGTTGTTTAATAAAATAACAGTTAGCGGGTTGTTAATTTCATGAGCGATCTCACTGGCCATTCCACCAAGAGCAGATAATCTAGATGTGTTGTGTAGCATGTCTTTCATTTCGATCTGAACTAAGGCCCGCTCAATTAGCACTGCGAACGAGAAAGCAGAAACACCAGTAGCCAAAACCAGCGCCAATAGATAGCCAGGGAATATTAGTTCAGGCTTATTAGCAGCATAGGTATAATCTAATACATGAACTGCAGTTCCTACAGAGCAAATTAAAAATCCATTTTTTGTAAATACATGCTTAGAAAAATCTTTCAAAAGAACAACATACTTAAGAACAGGCCATGCCGTAAAAAAAACTATAGGAATAATGGCTAAGTTAAAATTAATTTTGAGACCCATGAGAATGTAAGTACTAATTGTCCCTAAAAGAAAAAAAATTAAATCTCTTCTAGAATCATTTTTTTGGCTGTAGATATCAACGATAACATTTGATTTGTACATAAAAACCATGAATCCGAAAAAAGCCCATATATAAATCGAATTTTCTGGATTTATTTTTGTTTTCATAACGAAAGCTTGTGATAGCCCAAAAAACAAATAGGCCACCCAATAATACAAATTTTTCTTATAAATAGGATCTTTGTATTTTCTTACAAATAATGCTGCAACGATAATATTCACCAAGTATAGGCATGGAGCTATAATAAAAAACATTTCCATAGTATTTTTGTTTTCTATCATAGATGTTACTCGACCCTCAGCCTGTAGCGCTGATATACTTATCGACTAAAATAAACCAAGCCTTTAGATCGTATTATGTGTCAATTTGATAAAAAATACTAAACAACACGATTTGTCTGATCTGGAAGCATCAATGATTCATAGTTTTTAGGAAGCTGAACTTTAAAAATCATAAAAAGTGTCTTGAGTACTTGATTAGAAACCAGCTTAGATTGTGCTTGATGCATATGTTCTAATGTTTTTTGAATATTACGATCATTTTCCGGTTGAAAATATAATAATTCAATAAACTCATCAACACAGCGAACAATTTTACTAAATGGATGCAGTTTATCCCGATTCAATCTTTGTGGGAAACCTAACCCTGCTGAGTTTTCATGATGTTGTAAGGCAACTATTAAAACTTCTTCAGGGATTTCATTAATTTGGCTTAATATTTTATAACTTTCCATGGGGTGTTTTTCAAAAATATTTTTCTCTTCTATTGTGTAATCTATTAAATTTTTTTTATCCAAAGTAGGATGATCTTTTAAACTGATATCACAAAATAATGAACTCATAATCATTCGACTTTGCACTTTAGGCGAGCTCCATTTCCAAAGCGATATGACCATAGAGCAGACCATTGCACGTACGGCACATTTTTCAACCAAACCAGGAGAAGACATCATCAGGTGGCTAAATACTGTGTTGATTTGTGTATTGTTTAATGACAACTGGGCGTAAGATTCAAAAGCTATCTTAGAGTTACTCATCAATTGGGCATCAACATCTTTAAAAATAATTTGCTGGCTCACTGTTTGGATGAGATGGTTCATTAATTTTGTTTTACGGGTCACATCTATTGGGCGTTTACTTAAGCTATTTGCAATCATAAATTGCATGTCCGTGTATTTCGCAAAATCATCTGCACTCAAATAAATATGAGATGCACCTTTTTTTGCAAAATGCGCCACTCTTTGTTCTGTAAATTCTTGCCCGCTTCGGGTGACTAGCACAAACTTATCACCAACTTTCAGATAAATGCTATATTCAATGCTTCTAGAGTTCATAAATTCATTGATTCCAACTGGAAAATATTTGTGACCTTGACCGACAGATTCATCTAATTTGAGCAAATAATTGATCACGAGGTTTATCGAATCTAAATCAAAAGGTTTTGCGATCAATTCGCTAACACCCATATTAAAAGCTTTTTCTACGCCGATTATATCTGAATATCCCGTCATCAAAACAAAGGGAATCTTTTCTGTCGGACTTGCGTTTTCCTGACACTGTTTATAAAGCTCGATACCCGACTTACCGGGCATTTTTATGTCTGACAAAATCAAATCAGGCTTTTGTCTTTTGTAAAGATCAAGAGCTTCATCCACCGCACCACAAGTTGACACTGAAAAACCTTTTTCAGAAAAGTACTCAGACAGTGAATTAGTAATCTCGAATTCATCATCGACAATCAATAAATTTTTCATATGTGTTAATAATATGTTGATCTTTTGGGTATTAAAATTTTATTATCTACATTCTCTAATTAAAACAAATTTTTTATTGTGCCGTCTTGTTTTGAAGCGCTAAAACCAAACTGTTATTTATATACTTTTTTCCCAGCCAGCCAGATCTTTTTTTAAGGCTTTGAGAATAAATTGTGCACACATCAAATTTATTTATTTCGCAGAATTTAAAGATAAAGCAAAGAAAATGCTTAATATAACAGTCATTTAAAGGGTATATATCACTCAGTGGGGGTTATTCTATAAAATAAGGTGTGACTTTCGCTGATGTATGCATATATATTCGATCTTACAAATGTCGCGGGATGGAGCAGTCTGGTAGCTCGTCGGGCTCATAACCCGAAGGTCGTAGGTTCAAATCCTGCTCCCGCAACCAATTTTTTCTTCTATTTAAACCCTTGATAAATCAAGGGTTTTTTAGTTTCTAGGGTCCTCAGGTTTTCAATTATATTTCGTCAGTTTTTCTAAAAAGGGTCAACCGAGGGTCAACCATTTTTCCAAGCTATTACAAATCACTCCCAATCAATCCAAAAACTTTTTAATCTTTAACACTCAAGAGCTTCGCAAAAAGCACATCTTACACGATGTATCCCGTTTTTCAAACTGTCTGCTTTATATACGGGGTCAGTAGGCACGCACAAGTAAATCTCAATTATTCACTGTCTTAATGCTGTGATTTTTCGATCTTGGAAGACTTATGCAAAAGGTCGTATTTTTTTCATCCGATAGGTATTTTAATTTTCCGCCATGTGCTTCAACGATACCCATTGAGATACTAAGGCCAAGACCAGTCCCTTTACCAACTTCTTTAGTTGAAAAAAATGGTTGCATCATCTTGCTGACAACAGCAGGAGGTATCCCCTGACCGCTATCGCTAACAGTAATTTCTACATTATCTTGATCCTCGATCGCTTTGATTTTAATCCATTTATTATTAAGCTCTGCCGTTGCATCATTAGCATTAATAATAAGATTCATCAAAACTTGTGAAATCTGAGCTGATCGGCACGAAATATGAATATTGGAATCACAATACACTTCCACTTTAACCGATCCAATCTTGAGTTTTTCCATGCAAAGTTCAAGCGAATCATTAATAATACTTCGGACGCTGCAATTTTCGAGCGAATCATTTTCTGCATTTCTTGAGTAAGCAAGCAATCCTTTAACTATTTTTGCAATTCGATCAACTGTTACTTCGATGATCCCGAAATCATTAATAGCTGTCTCTAGATCTAATTTATTGTAAATCATTCGTTCTTTTAACATTTCAGCTTTTGCACGAACGATGGCTAATGGTGTATTGATTTCATGGGCAACTCCGCCAGCCATTTCACCCAGAGCCGAAAGACGAGACGATTCTACAAGCTGAGATTCAAGTTTTTGTCGTTGCTGCTCTAGAGCTTTCAATTCAGTGATATCAATTATGATGGCGAGGATGCTAGTCACCTTGCCTTCTTCAAAATTTGGAACATATGTCGCTAGTGTTTGACGAAGAGTCCCATCACTATGATTTAAGGCCCGTTCAAAATTAACAGTTCTTCCTTCCAAAGCCTGTTCTAAGTAGGGTCTATTGTTTAAAAAAACCTCCTCCCCAAGAACTTCTCTGATATGTAGACCGCGAATTTCTTGAGGTTTTTTACCGAAATACTTCGAGTAAATCTCATTAGAATTTATATTCACTAATTCAGAACTCCAGTAGCCAATCATGTGCGGAACGGAGTCTAAAATGAAGCGAAGTTCGATTTGATTTTTCTCAATTCTTTTTTTGTCCTCAATCTGAGATGTTATATCTGAGAAACTCATGGCAACGCCGAACAGTTCGGACAATTTGTTTTTAAAGATTGGCTCAGCAGAAACCTGTAGCCAAGTGATAACACCATCTTGGTTGGTAATACCAACCACAGTCTTTTTAGCTGAACGCCCTGTGCGCAGTACTACTTCAGATGGATGTTCATAAGAATCCAACGGAACACCATCTTCGGTGACTGCATTCCATGTGATGTCGTTAGCTGTTATTTCAAATACCTTTTCATGATTAATATTTAGAATACGAAGTGCTGCCGAATTTACATCTATTACCTTGCCTGAGATATCTCGGATAATGACGCCTTCTGAAATGGATTCGATGGCAACATCACGGACTCTGAGTGCCAAATCAGATTCTTCAAGGGTTGTAATTTTAGTTCGCAAATCTAGAAGTCGAGTGATCTGATTAGATAAAGTCTTCAACGCTGAAACTTGACCTGGTGAAAAACTGCGAGTTTTCGTGTCAATAACACAAACAGTTCCTATGGGATAACCATCTGGCGAAAGTAATGGTGCACCGGCGTAAAATTGGATATTTGGTGCGCCGGCAGATAAAGGGTTATCAGCAAATCGTTCGTCTTTACTTAAGTCTTCAACCACAAAGACGTCCGGCTGTAAAATGGCGTGTGCACAAAGGGCAACATCGCGATGAGTTTGATCTACATTTAATCCAACTTTTGATTTGAACCATTGACGATCCTTATCAACGAGCGAGATGAGCGCAATAGGAGTTCCACAAATTTCCGAAGCAAGCTGAGTAATTTGGTCAAAATCCGACTCGGGTAAAGTATCTAAAATATTCAGTGCCTCAAGCGATTTTAACCTTTGGTTCTCATTCGGATGTTTGGCTGCTGATTTCATCTTCAACATATCGGCAAATATAAACAAAAATTTAACTGACAAGAGTCCAGTCTTAGTTGCCTTTTCGTCCACCCCAAGATGGGCCAACGTTTGAGTTGTTTAGATTACGTGGTTTTTTAGGCTGAAATTTACTAAGTGATTCAGCTAATGCCCCAGATTTTTGAGCTTCCATTTTACGGTTGGTCAATTCAACTAATAGGTTAGGTTTTGCAGGCTTCTTTTTCATGGGGCTATGACTACCATAAAATTTTAGTTTGGGAAACAGGATTTTCTTGGCAAGTCGATTTTGACTGATATTAGCCATGCGTTGGTCAATTTAGTTTGTAAATAATTTATGAACCAGAACAACGGTCAAAAGTCACCGAACGACTTTGGCCGTTATAAGTCACGCTACCCGCACCACACGATGACACTGTCACATTGAACGCGCCATTCATCGTACAATTGCCTGACCACGAACCTGCAGTAGCGCACGTGCAACTACTACCCCACACAACATTACTTGGAGTAACATCACAGACCTCACCATTTAAATGATTTGTAAAACGTAATGTGCCACCCGTTATACGACGACCCACGCGCGTGGTTCCGCTGACTGAAATAGAACCCACTGTTGATGTCGATACATCATAGACCGTTGAACCATCAGCAGTTGCTGTACGACGAATGCCATCACTAGTGACTGTGACTGTTTTAGGACTTGCCGTCCCCGTCCAAGAAATTTCTTGGCCGTTAGTTCCTGTTTTATAAACTGAAACAGTCGCCGTACCTTTTGAAACCGAAAAATTTGGATTACGACGAACAGTATTTACACCAGCAACTTCAGCACAAGATGCTGAAGTTAACCAATTAATTGCGACTGACCCATTAAAAGTCGCAGCACCAACAGTGCAACCACTGAAAGTACGTGTGTTCACCCCTGCCGAACAAGAAAAGCCCTGTCCAAAACAAGAAGCTGCATTGGCTTGAGGAATTAATTTTCGACTAATTTGAAGACTTAAAGGTGTTGGAGAAATTTTTTCTAAAAATAAAGATTCGCTGTTAATTAAAGAATCATCCACACTGAATGCCGAACCTGTTGAACCGTAAGATTCATCAATCGATGCCATAAAATCGCCGACTTGATTCGCCAACTCTGAACTGATATCAACAGAAGCTTCTTCTTGAGATCCACAACCAGCAAGTAAGAAGATAGAAGCTATAACCAAGATATATTTTTTCAGCATAAATCCCCCATAAATGATTCACCTTCACGATATTTAATTTACAGCACCCTGACAAGTTTTTTTGTATGAATTGTATTTAAAACTGTTGGCCTAATACCCCTATTATGCTTTATAATTCATTCTGTGGTTATATTACATATTTTGTCACAAAATCATCTGACCGGAGCTGAAGTTTACGCAAGTTCACTGATTGATTGGCAAATCAAAAATCAACACAAAGTTTATCAAATTTCTAATGGATTTTATTATCCAACTCAGGCCCAAACACTAACTTTACCCGTTGAAACTAAATCACGAAGCGAATTTAAAGAAAGTCAAAAAAAGCTGATTGAATTTATCAGGACTCATCAAATTCAAGTGATTCATTCTCATTCAAGAGCCGCCGCTAAATTAGCCCATGCAGCCAGCTGCAAAACTAAAGTCGCCCATGTGAGCACTTTACACGGAAGACAGCACCCGTCTTGGTCAAAAAAATTATTAAATATTTATGGCCAATATCAACTTGCTATTTGTGAAAATGTTAAAGACCAACTAGTTCATGAATTTAAATACACAGATCGAAAAATAAAAGTTATTCGAAATGGAATTGATGCAAGCATTTTTAATTATAAAGTTTTTAAAAGAACTCATCCTGAAAAAATAAAAATAGCCATTATTGGCCGTGCGACTGGCCCCAAGAAAACCCGCACAGAAGTTTTTCTAATTGAATTTTCAAAATTGTTGATTGAAAAAAATATAAAATTTGAATTTCATCTGATCGGATCGCAAAAAACAGATTTAGATCAATTACCACACCACGACATTGTTTTCACTTCATATCTTAAATTAAATTCGGATGTTCTTCATCAGTATGATGTTATTGTCGGGTCTGGTCGTGTTTGTATGGAGGCCTTACTTTCAGGTGTTCCCACGATTGCTTTTGGTGAATACAATTACGAAGGTTTAGTTTCAGAAAAAAATATTCATCAAATTTTAAAATCAAATTTTGGTGATATCGGGGTTGGCACGTTTGCGCAACAGCCTTTTAGTATCGACAAAGCAAAAAATGATTTAGAACTTTTATTATCACAATTACAAAAAGAAAACTCTTCAGAACTTAAAAAATTATCTGAAATCAGTTCCAATTTATTTTCTGTGAATCAAATTGCCAGAAAAATTTATACCGTTTACCGATCAGCTATTTTAAGCAAGCACTGTCCTAAGTGGATCCCAATTCTTATGTATCACAAGATCCCGAAGGTTAAATTAAATTCCCAGCATAAGATTTATGTGACTGAAAATAATTTTAATAATCACCTGACTTACTTTTCGAATTGGGGTTTTCAAACTATTACTCTGAATGAACTTGCTGACTACAGCCACGGAAGTATTGATTTTAAAAACTTTCCGAAAAATCCACTGATTCTAACTTTTGATGATGGCTACAAAGACAATTTAGAAAATGCGAATCCACTATTAAAAAAATATAATTCGAAAGCGCAATTATTTTTGTTAGCTAATGACCAAGTTAAACACAATCAGTGGGATGAAAAAAATATCGATCAGGGAGATCTTATCCTTTCTGGATCAGAAAGACAAAAATGGCTTGGTAGTCAATTCGAAATCGGTAGCCATGGTATAAGTCACCATCCGATTACCCAAATGACTGAAGCCCAAGCCATGAATGAACTAATAACATCAAAAAAACTATTAGAATCCGAATTTAAAAAGCCCGTATCAGTTTATGCTTACACTTATGGTGATACGAATGCGACATCGGCAGAACTGGCTGCAGCTGCGGGCTACGATCTAGCTGTTAACACCGACACCGGTGGCATTGATACAGCTGATGATCTTTATCAAATTTTTAGAGTCAATATTTTTCCAGATGAAACTTATTTAAGTCTTTGGAAAAAAACATCGTCACTGTACCGAAAATATTATTTCTGGAAACGAAAAAAGTAGTCCGACTAACTTAAACTTTGAACCACTTGCACTACAAAAACCGCTAGCGTGTATGCAATCACATTACTACCAATCAGTTGAATAAGTGCCCATTTCCATCCGCCTGATTCTTTTTTAAGAACGCCGACTGTTGATAAACACTGGGTCGCGATGACAAAGAAAATGAGTACTCCTAGGACAGAGGCTAACGTAAATATTTTTGTTCCATCATCAAATGTAATCTGCGCCATTTTTTCTAACAATGGTGTTTGATTATCGTCGTCAACTTCACCGGCCTGTAGAGACAAAGCTAAGCTTGATACAAAAACTTCACGTGCTGCAAAAGAGGCTAACAAGGCGAAGCCCACACGACCATCTAAACCCATGGGCTTAAATACCGGTTCAATCGCATTTGCAACCTGCATGGCATATGTCGTTTTAATATCACCTTCGATATCAGATTTCGGAAACGTTGTTGCTGCCCAAAGCACAACTGCAAGAACCGCAATAATAGGACCTGCTTTTTTCACGAATGATTTAGATTTTTCAATGGATTGCGTGATGATGTTTTGAAGCCTTGGCCTACGATATAGTGGTAAATCCATCGCTAAAGTTGATTTTTCACTGCCATATGAACCGCTGAATAAAATTTTTGAAAGCGCCGCCGAGGCTAAAATGCCAACTGCAATCGATGTTAAATAAAGTGCCGCCATAGCAAAACCAGCTAAAAATGGACTTTTATCAGAAAATAAAAAACCAATCATTAAACCATAAACTGGAATTCGCGCAGAGCAGCTCATGAAAGGAATAATCATCTGGGCTATAAGGCGTTCTTTTTTAGAAGTGATATTTCGCGTGGCCATCAGTGCGGGAATGGCACAAGCAAAGCCCGACAGTAAAGGTACAAAAGATCTTCCGCCTAGACCAATTTTACGAAATGGCCCGTCAACCAAAGCAGCCACTCTGGCTAAATAGCCTGTGCTTTCAAAAACCCCGATACCAAAAAATAATATAAAAATTTGTGGGATAAAAATAATAACCCCTGAAATCGCTGTAATAACACCATCTGCTAGAAATTCACCGAACAGTCCGGAAATATTATTTTTAGTCAATGAAGCCAAAGCGCTCATTTGCCCATCAATGAAATCCATAAAAGGCGCTGACATCCAATAAATTGATGCGAATAGAAAAGTCATCATCGTCATGAAAAAGACATAGCCAAAAAATGGATGTAACAAATAGCGATCAATTTTTAAAGTTTGCTCGAGCACTTGATTTCTTTGGTCATCTTCTGTCAAAACTTCAGCGTCAATAAATTCTGAAATCTTTTTTAATTCATCAGTTGTTTTATTGTTGTCAACTAACTGGTTGTTTAAATGACAAACTTGACCTGTGGTTTTTAAAATATCTTCTACAATTTGCGTAAGACCTTCAGCAAACAATCCATCAAATAATAAAATTTCAACATTTTGATTTGTTAATTGTTTTAAATATTTTTCAATTGGTTTAATCTGAATATTTTTCTTATGTTTTTTTAGTAGATCGTTCATCGTTAACACAACAGTGACGTTGCAACCTGATCCTATTAACTGCTGTGCTAAAATAAACTGTCGTTTAATTTGTGTAGCGTCTATAACCAATATAACTTTTTGATACGGCATCAATTCTGATTTCAACAATGACAATGTGATTCTTTCATCTTCAGACTGCGGATTGACTGAATAAATCCCCGGTGTATCAATAATTTGAAATTGATCAGCTAATTGTTGATTCTCTGCCATTTTAACCAACTGTGGGCGAATTCCACCAACCGAATATTCAACTGTGGCACCTGGGTAATTCACTGTTTTAAATTTTGAACCCGTAAGCCAGTTATAGAGCGTTGTCTTTCCTGAATTAGGAGCTCCAACAAGAAGGACGGTTTTGATTAGCTTTGAATTTAGTAGCTGAGAGTTTAATAGATCAGACATGCGAATTCTCGTTGATTTAAAGCCACCAAAGTTTGATCGAATTGAATCACTGTGACTGATGAAAATCCAATGTTTTGTACTACTGAAAACTGCAATCCAGGGTATAGCCCTAGACCAATTAATTTTTGAACTAAATCTGTATTTTCAGAGGCTTGGCTGAATTCTTTCAATATATGCTTTGGCTTCATACTTTGCTCCATAACAGTTCACTTGTAGACAAATTAAGCTTAAATGAAAATGATTTTCATTTATAACAACGCAATTGAAAACCTATTGAATAGCCATAAGTCCAGTTTTGTCTAAAATCACATCATAAACTTCAAGCCAATAAGACCCAAGTCCGATCTAGTCTGTATGAGAAACCTCTACTTCGGTCAGATCAGATTAAGCCTACTTACAGCAGTTTTACTTCTGACAGGCGCAACAATCGAGGCCTCAGAAACTTACCGTTGGCCTAAGTTCTGTGATCAAGC
>JAYSQO010000014.1:0-2363 GCA_043721535.1 Bdellovibrio sp.
TCTCTACAAGAAGACAGTGGGAGTTGTTGGTACCGGACGAATTGGGTCTGTAATGGCAAAAATATTAAGTGGGTTTGGATGCAACGTAGTTGCTTACGATCCCGTGCAGAACGTTACACTTGTTGAAATGGGTGTTCAGTACATGAGTCTTACTGAATTGTTGCAAAAATCCGACATTGTTTCTTTACATGTTCCCTTAACACCAGAGACGCATCACTTGATTAACGAAAAAGCGCTGAAACTCACAAAACGTGGCGTCATGCTTATCAATACAGGTCGCGGTGCACTTCTAGATACTCACGCGTTGATCCAATCTTTAAAATCAAGACACATAGGGTATGCAGGGCTTGATGTTTACGAAGAAGAGGAGGGTATCTTCTTTGAGGACTTGTCTGAACAAATACTTCAAGACGATCAGTTAGCGCGCTTGTTGACGTTTCCAAACGTACTACTTACGTCTCATCAAGCCTTTTTGACCGAAGAAGCTTTGGGAAACATCGCGCAAACAACGCTTCAAAATATTTCTGATTTTGAGGATGGAAGAAATCTAAGCAATGAAGTTTGTGCAGAGACGCATTTGAAAAAATGAGAACGGCTGACCCCGTATATAAATATAAACCGATGTTAAGTTTTCTCTGTATCTTCGAAAAAATGGAAATAAAAAACTGTATCAGATTAGACCATTACGGTTTTTTATTATTCAATTTAAACTGGAATGACTCACTTTCATCTTTTACAGTAGCTGTGATTTCCAACACATTCAGACTTTTCCCATTTTGAGGAATCCTCACAGTATAATATCTTCCAGTCTTATCAAATACGAGTTCTTCACTTGGATAAGGATCCAAACGTCTAATTTTTAATTTCAAGTTACTCAGATTAAATCTAGCTTCTTCCTTTCCTGTCACAAAAATTTTTAACGGATTACCCAGTGTTAAACTTACAGTTACAAGCCGCCCTTGCTGCATTTGATTTTGCAAGTAAGTCTGGCCAAAGCCTTCATCAAATAAATCTTGCCCAAAACATAGTCCAGGTAATATAAATAAAAAAGCTAACAGTGCTATTTTCATAAACCGATCCTTCCGTTCTAAATTCCAATGCCGGCTAAAATATCAGAAATTTTACCAATCGGAGAATTGTATAAAAGAGACATCACTTTAGAACGAAGAGATTCTGGATCCTTCAGTAAAGCGCTCAAAACCTTTAGTAGATCTTCGTGAGTCACAATGCCAACCATTTCTTCGTTCTGCATGACGACCACAGCCGAAATTTTTTCAGCTATCATAATTCTAATAGCAGCTGCAATATCAAAATCATGTGACAATAGTTTTACAGGCCAACTCATATATTCATGAACTTTTGCGCTTTTTCTGAAAATTGGCTCATCAATGAATTCTAAGATTTCTAAATTTGGTATAGGCCACATAGCTCTTTTAAAATCCCTGTCTGAAATAATTCCTACGACTACACCAAGACTGTCTAGAACTGGTAGATGACGAAAGCCTTTTGTCTTCATCAGACGATAAGCTATTGTTAAGCTGTCATCACAATTGATAGTTATAGGACGTTCAGACATAGTTTGCTTAAGCGTAATTTCCATAATTTTCACCTATAATAAAGGGATTAAGTTGATTCTGTAAAAAAATGGATCAATTTCATTTTCAGAACCGATAATCATTTTTACTTCTTTAAGGCTGGAAAACATTAATTTCATTTTTTCATTTTCAAGCTTTTGAAGTTTAGATTTATAAACATTCATTTCTTTATCAACATAAGATCCTTTTGACAGCGACTGCATTAAGGACGAAAGAACTTTTGCTTGTTGTGCCTTTATATCTTTCGTTTTTTCCTTCGTTAGATCAATAATGCCGAGAATTTTCAATTTCTGTTCTTCAGTTAAATTAGCAGAATGCAAAATAGTTGCTCTTCCCTCTTCAGCAGCCTGCTGAGGCGTCGAAATAGCTGGCTGATGAGAAATATCTGTTTCTACTTGTTTTTCAGCTTGGGTTGCGCAACCCAATACACCAGCTAGGACAATCGTACTGTATAATAATTTAAAATCTTTCATAATATCTCCTATGCAGTCATTCCAAGACTGGTTAATATTTTTTCGTTGTTTGCTTTTTCAATATTTTTCGCAAAAAAATGTAAATGAGAAATCACCTTGCTACTTTTAATTTCGTGTTTAATCTTTCCCAAGAGTTTTGGATCTGCAAAAACAATGGCGGCCTCATAAAAACCATTTTCATAACCTGATTTTAGCAAATATCCAATTTTGCGAGCAAACTGTTGTGCGATGACTTCAATATGCGAATGTTTACCAAATAAACCATGAGGCGCGTTCGCAGATGAAAATTTACCAT
>JAYSQO010000015.1:0-5776 GCA_043721535.1 Bdellovibrio sp.
ATCAGTTCATTCTAACCGGGCAGGGGTACGGTCACGGTGTTGGGTTGTGTCAATGGGGAAGTTTACATCTTGCGAAAAAGGGTCTTAATTACATGGATATTCTAAAACATTACTATCCAAAAACAGAAATTTCACATTTTCAAGGGCTTTCGATTAAAAATCTCTTCACAAAGCATAATTCTCAGGGGACAGTAAATAAGCTAATCAACAACTAGTGAGGTTTATATGTTAGAGGGAATTCTTAGTTTATTTTTAATGCAGACCCCCAGTGCTACAAATTACGAAAATGTTCTTCAAAAAATGAATGAAATCGTTTCCTTAAACAGCGATCAAGTGCAGATAGTTACAATCGGTACGAATGATCAAGGCCAACCCATCAAAGCATTAAAAATTGGAAACGGATCTGTGGCTTCTTTAGTTGTGGGGACCCATCACGGTAATGAATACGGATCAACTGCAGCTGCATTAGGTTTTGCTCATGATACCGCATTAAAACCTATCAAAGGCCAATCAGTTTACATTGTTCCAGTGTTAAATATTTCTGGATACAATCGTAAAAACAGATACGAATCAAACTTACAAACTTCAATCGATCCTAACCGTGACTATCCAAGTCCTTGTAAAACAGATAAAGCTTTTAAATTAAGTTCAACAAAAGCATTAGCGCAATTTATGGATGAAAAAAATGTTCAGATTTCTGCAACTCTTCATACATACTGGCCAGCAGTTGTTTATCCATGGGGAATTTCAACGCGTGATTTATCTACTCCGTATGATGATATCTACAAAAAACTTGTTAAAGATGCGACTTTAGAAAGTGGCTATCAAACTGGAAACAACACTGAAGTTCTTTACGCAGCAGACGGAACTTTTGAAGATTACGCTTACTGGAAGCACGGTATTTGGTCATTACTTTTTGAATTAGGATTTACACATAACCCAAGTCCAACTGATGTTCAAAATATCATCGATGGAAACAATCCAGGACTTCGCCGGTTTCTAGAAAATTCACCACAGGCTCGCGTGACGGAACATGCGTTTAAAGGTCGCTGTGATGAAGCTTCGCTTCAACGGGTGATTTTAGAGTAGTTAGCTGGATCAATATTCATGTCACAGACAAAAAAAAATATTTTTATCACTGGTGTGAGTACAGGTATTGGTTATCATACCGCTGAAACTTTTTTGCAAAACGGGCACACTGTTATTGGGACCTATAGGAAGGCATCTGATGTTGAGCACTTCGAAAAAAAATACGCAGATCAATTTATAGGAATACAAATTGATCTCTCTGAAATCGAAAAAATAGACAAAATTACTGAAGACTTATTAGATAAAAATATCACGCAGATTGACGTATTAGTGAATAATGCGGGTATTGCCTTAGCTGGTCCTGCGGAATTACAAAACATCAGCGAATTTTATGAAATGATGGCCATTAATTTTTTTGCTGTGGTTAAAGTTACGCAAATACTCATGCCATTTTTGCGGGTTTCACCCAGCGCAAGAATTATTAATATTTCATCTTTAAGTGGTATTAGTGGTGTTCCGTTTTTATCTGGATATTGCGCCACTAAACATGCTGTTGAAGGCTATTCAAAAGCTTTAAGAAATGAATTACAACTACATAATATTCATGTGGCGGTGATTGGGCCAGGGTCGATCAAAACACCAATTTGGGATAAAGGATTTTCGAGATTATTAGATTCTTATAAGGGAAGTATTTATGAAAAATCATTTGGAAAATTTATTGAAATTGCAGATAGTGAATCAAAAAATGGTTTAGATCCAATCGCCGTTGTTCATTGTATAGAGCATGCAGCATTTTCACGTTGGCCAAAGCTTCGATATCAACCCATTCCACGCAAGTTTTTCAGCTGGACCTTGCCAAGGCTACTACCTGAAAGAGTCTATAATTTCATTCTAACTAGAGTTCTGTACTTGAGAACCTGAGGTTCTACACCTGAGATCGTAAAAAACATCTACAGTTTTTGTGTCATCCTGAGACAGTTAGCTCACAATGACTCAACAGTGACTCAAAAAAAGAAAATGATTGTGCGAGCCAGACTATATTCTTGTTAATATATGATCAAAGAATGACGAATAGAGTATGTATAAGGGATGTGAATGAGTTCTCAAAATAAGCAAATTCAAATTTTGAATGGGAGTGTTTTGTTTCGCGAAGGCGATCAAGGCGATTGTGCGTACGTTATTGAAGAAGGTAAAATCCTTGTTTATTTAGTACGTGACGGCGAAGAAGTTCCTATTAGCTTACTCAAAAAAGGTGAAATTTTTGGTGAGATGTCACTGATTGATAATTTGCCACGTTCAGCTTCTGTTAAAGCTATCGAAGATTGCGTTCTTGCAGTCATTACAAAAGATCAATTATTAGAAAGATTCAACACATCAGACAGTCTTGTGCAGTTGTTACTTAAGGTGATGATGAACCGAGTTCGTAAAAATAATTCTTCTTACACGCAAATTCAAGACCTGAATGCAAACTTAGATCAAGATTTAGATCAAAATGGTGTAGATGCTGCGATTGAAAATTTAAAATTAGAAAATCGATTGCAAGAAGCATTAAACAACAACGAATTTGAAATGTTTTATCAACCCATTATTAATATCAAGTTGAATCAAGCGATTGGCTGTGAAGCTTTAATTCGCTGGAAAGATCCGCTTCATGGCTATGTGCAGCCTGATAAATTTATCGATTTTCTAGAAAACTCAAGATTGATTACACCTGTGGGTAATTGGATTTTTGAAAGATGTTTTCAAGATTACCACAAGTTAAAAGCTTTATTCGGACAAGACTATATGATGAGTATCAATGTCAGCAGTCGTCAGTTTGTGCATCCAGAATTTTTGAATGATTTAGAAAAATTAACTTGGAAACATAAAATTCAAAGTAAATACATTAAACTTGAAGTCACGGAACGGGTCATGATGGATGGTTCTGTAGCTTTAGATATTTTAAGTAAATGTAAAGCCAAAGGTTTTCATATTTCGATTGATGATTTCGGAACCGGCTTTTCAAGTTTACAGTATTTATCACAAATGCCAGTTAGTTATTTGAAAATTGATAAATCTTTTGTTTCTAAAATTTCAAAAGACATGAAGGTCTTAGCAGTCGTTAGATCAATGATCTTCATGGCTGAAGCATTAGGTATGGAAGTTATCGCCGAAGGTGTAGAGACCGCTGAAGAGCGTTCAGCATTACTAGGACTAGGCGCTAACTACGCACAAGGGTGGCTGTATTCTAAAGCAGTCCCTGTAGATCAGTTTATTAAATTGCCTATATTTTACGTCGGTGTCAAAGCAGCTTAATTTGTTCTCGCTTTGAACGGATATTTTTTTGCGTCTGCGATTTCTTTCTCAGAAAAACCTTTAAGATAATCTTCGTAGCCTTCATCAGCTAGTTTTTCTAACGGAATAAATCTTAACGACGCTGAATTCATACAGTAGCGTAATCCGCCTTTGTCTACAGGCCCATCATTAAACACATGACCTAAATGCGAATCAGCCCGCTTAGATCTGATTTCTACACGGTCCATTCCGTGCGCTACGTCTTTTTTTTCTACGATCGAAGATTTATCAATGGGCTTTGTAAAACTAGGCCAGCCCGATCTTGATTCGAATTTATCTTTTGATGAAAACAATGGTTCTTTTGAAATCACATCGATATAAATACCGGCATGATGATTGTTCCAGTATGTATTTTCAAACGGGCGTTCAGTACCATTCTTTTTTGTGACGGCGTACTGTTCTGGTGTTAATAGTTTTTTTAAAGCATCATCATCTTTTGGAAACGCACATGTTTCGGGGTTATATTTTTGCACTTTTTTTGTCTCCGTTTTTTCTTGTACTTTCTTTGTCGATTTATCCATGTCTTTACTTGTCGCGTTTTGTGTAAATGCAGCTGAAGAAAATAGACTGATTGTCAGTAAAAGTAATAAATGTTTCATTCGAATAGCATAACATGAATAAGAACGTTTTCTATACTTTTTGCACAAAAACACTGCATGAAGTAGGCTTAAAACCAATTTAAGTTATTTTTAAATTCAAACTGTTGCCAAGTCAGATTCTATTTACTATAAAAATAGCACTTTAAACAAGTATGTGGTGGTCATAGCTCAGTTGGTAGAGCACCGGATTGTGATTCCGGTTGTCGCGGGTTCAAGCCCCGTTGGTCACCCCAAATTTTTCTCAGGTTCGTAGTCAAAAAAACAAAATACCAAGCGGTTCTAAGTACTTAATAACACACAAACGAAGAACGAGCGTTCGCATCGATATTTCATGAAATTTCAACAGATTTCAAAAAATGATGACAGAATGATGACACCTTGATGACAGGTTTTAAACCCTGAACTCGGCTTCTGATAACTGTTTCCAGTTTTTTGACGTGACTGACGAAACTAGGTTTCGCAATCGCAGATACCCACTCACACACTTTCGAAATTCAAAGACCCTAACATAGGAAAGAAGGTCTTATGAATGGAGTCGTGCAATTTATTCGAAGTTTAGTTTTAGTTGCCATTATGCTTGGTGCTGCTGGCACTTTGGTTGAAGCCACTGGTTGCGTAGGTCGTGAGGCTGCCAAGGCTCATCAACATGGTGGCATTAGCTTTAGGTGGCTGAACCAGCAGTTGATTGGGAAATGATTTGAACTCAATTGCAGTTTGTCGCTCATGTTTCCTTTTCATCTGTATGTAGACCAGCTTGGTTAAACAACCATTTCACAAGCTCTACCATAACCAACGTATCTTTTTTGCAGTATTCAAGGGATGCTTGTATAAGTTCATTTTTTCGATCTTCCGAAGTTTCGTCATTTACTAATTCATCGAATGCACGTTGTGCAGCCGTGCCGTTGGCGATAAGCATTCCTTCATAAGATTGCGCCTCACCAAGAATTGCTGGGGCCACAGCCTTTAGGCTAAATGAACCAGCAAAGCTGTTATCATAAACATGGTCACGAATGACTGGCAGTGGATCTACGATTCTTTCTAAGAGAGATTCCAGTTTTTTCTTGTTAGCAGGTGAATATTCAGCAAGTTCCGAAATTCGACTGGATTCGAACTGGCCATAATAGGCAACAATTGAACCGCTATCACCACAAGCATCGAGCAATGAGGGAATTAAATTTTGTCTTGGGTCAGACTTCGAAGTGTGAAGATATTCTTTGTGTACTAAACTTGATTCTGGTGACGCCCAAACGTGCGCACTAAATTGAAATGGTACCTGTTGGTAAGGGCTAGCCCCATCATAGCGAGGTATCGCTGGGTTGATTGTTTCAAAATCTAAAAATATTAATGGAAACGTCCATTTCTCTAACTCTGATTTAATTCCAGATGGATCAATAAATCGTTTTCCAGTTTTAAAAACCTCAACCACACGTTCTTGAATCGGCGAAAGATTTGTCAGTCGGTCGTCATCTAACTTTATAATGCCTTTGGAGTAGTAGTCCCATTTTTTTGTTTTAATTTGCGGTAGATCCAAAACACTTACTTCGGGAATATTTTTTTCTTTCCAGCAAGAGTCTTTGAATCCACATTCGTTTGGACTGGTGCAATGTTGGCCAATATCAATGTCTGGAATTTCACTATCTTTTATCGTAGAAAAAATATCGGTCACTTTTTCAAGTATTTCTGGATAAAGCGCTCTCATTTTTTCAGTGACATCTTCTGTAGGCGGCGGGAATAAAAGGGGCTATTTCGGGCGGCGAGGCGGTCTCATGGGGACCACCTCGGAATCAGTTTTTTGTGTCGGATTTTTGGATTTC
>JAYSQO010000016.1:0-15214 GCA_043721535.1 Bdellovibrio sp.
CGGGGGGCTGACACCAATTAATTTTTCAAGCACTGTCCTCCTTTGTTTACTGTTTACTTTCATTAGACTCACTGCTTGGAATTGCAGAAGGAGTCTCTAAATTTTGTGAATCTGATTCATTAGTTGTATTGTTTTGGCTTGTCGCACTTGATGGCAATCTGTAGCCAGTGTATTTTTCAGCCAAAACTTGGGCCTTGTCTGTTTTGACAAGATTTAAAATATCAGCTGCACTTTTCTTTTTCATACGACTTAAAATTTCAATGACTAAGTCTTCATCCATAGTTTCAAATATTTTAGCCGCTTGTTGCGGTTTCATATTTGAATACACTTGCACCAATGTGTCGACTTTACTGCTATCGGCTTTAATTCGATCTTGTAATAAAGTAGAAATTTTTTGACGACTTTCTTCTAATTCTTTTAATTTTTGTTCAAGCTCAATCTTTTGTTTGTCAATTTCAGCTGATTTCTTATTAAGATCTTCTTCACGAACATCTAAAACTTTTTTTCTTTCATTCAACTGAAATAAATAATCGTTTTCATCAATGCTAGCAGCAATTGGCTTCACAGTATCACTGACAGCTAACATAGGGGCTGTCACCGCTGTAGGTTGTTCTATTTTTACAGAATCGGCTGCATAAGCCGTACCCAAACTAATTTCGACTTTATCAAGAGCTGCCTCAAGTTGATCATAATTTTCAATCGCTAAAAATAAACCACAGCCACAAAATAGAAAAATAATAAATTGAATCATCGGAAAGCTTCTTTTTTCTTTTGTCGCTTTGGGTTGATTCGATTTTTTCTTAAATGTTGATGGACGCTGCAAAGGCTGTTGCGACGAAGTATTCGAATTTTTCTTAACCTGTTTAAAATACTGATCGTAACCTTTATTCATTTTTTGTCATCCTAACAAATCGAATAGATGAAATCTCATCTATTTCTTTTCTTTCTTTTCTATCTACTTCTTGTAAATATTCAGCTTTCTTGTTTGCTCTCAGCTTCTCTACTATCTTAACCTCAATTAGGCATTCTTTCAAAATTTCACGTCTTGACTCGACCACTTTTTCAATTTTAATTAGACGTTCGTTTTGTTGGACTATTCTTAAGTCTTGTCCAGACAAGAACTGATTTATGCTTTCAACATCGGCATGCCAATTAGACTGGGATTGTATAATATCAGATCGCTTTCTAAAGCCGTCTTCTTTTTGAGTGATTAAGCCATCCAATTTTTTTTGTTCTTCAAACAAGAAGTCTTGAGACTCTAAATAGTCTTTTTTTGCCAGATCCATTTTTATTTTTCTTTGTGTGAGTACTTTTTCAAGCGAAAACTTGAATCCCATAGCTAACTACTCACAGTGATTTGTTGCATAAGTCGCAAACATTGATTCATATTTGTCTGATCAGTTGTGCTTTGTTTTAAAAAGTCATTAATTTGATCAATGTGTTTAATCGCTTTATCAATTTTAGGATTTGCACCCGATTTATAGGCTCCAATATTAATTAAATCTTCAGCTTCTTTATAGACGGCTAACATTTCTCGGATTTTAATCGCCATTTTCATATGATCTGGTGTTGTTACTGCTTTCATCACACGACTTGCGCTTTGTAAAATATCAATCGCTGGGTAATGACCCCGCTGTGCTAAATCTCGGGATAAAACGATGTGACCATCCACAATTGAACGCACGCTATCCCCGATGGGATCATTCATGTCGTCACCTTCAACAAGTGTGGTGTAAAAACCTGTAATTGATCCGCCGGATTCAAAATTTCCTGCGCGTTCAAGCAGCTTCGGCAAAGTTGAAAACACACTGGGAGTATAACCACGCGATGTTGGTGGTTCACCAATTGATAATCCGATTTCTCGTAAAGCCATTGCAAATCGGGTCACTGAATCCATGACTAATAAAACATTTTTTTTATTTTTTGCAAAATATTCAGCAATTGCTGTTGCCACATAAGCGCCACGCATTCTTAAGAGCGGGCTTTGATCACTGGTCACACAAACAACGATAGTTTTTTTCATGCCCTCAGGTCCTATTTCATTTTCAATAAATTCACGAACCTCGCGGCCTCGTTCGCCTATTAAAGCAATCACATTCACATCAGCTTCAGTTTGCTGAGCCATCATACCCATCAACACTGATTTGCCAACACCTGATCCTGCCATGATCGCAACACGTTGGCCACGTCCTGCAGTTAATGTGGCATTGATCGCACGTACCCCAACATCTAATGACTGTCTGATCGGAATACGATGCAATGGATTTACAACTTCAGCATACAAAGGAACTTCTTTAAAAGTTTCTGGCGCCTCTTGATCATCGATTGGTAATCCTAATCCATCAACAACACGTCCTAATAAACTATCGCTTACTTTAACTGTCGCAATAGATCGTGATAAAGTAATTCGACACCCTAATGAAACTCCACGCATTTCATGAAGTGCCATCATTAAAACTTGTTGGTCTTTAAAACCAACAACTTCAGCTAGTAAAGGCTTAGTGGAATAAACTGTTTCAATCGCACAAATACTACCAACTGAAGCCCCAGGTAAATAACCCTTGATTAACAAACCAGTGACTTCAGTCACTTTACCACTATCTTTGGTTAAGTGAGAGTTTTGAATAGCTTCAGAGTATTTGTCTAAACTCAGTTGCATCAGTAGACCCTCTTATACAATTTTTGATTTAGCTTTTGGCAATACTGCACTTAATGAAGACCAAACTTGACCCAGTCTTTGTTCAATCTGTGCATCGATTGCGCCGTAATTTGTTTCAACAATACAACCACCGGGTTTTACATTTTCTGAACTAATAAATTTAATTTTATTAAAAAATTCGTATTGGTCAGGATGGTCAGTTTTATATTTTTCAAGAAAATCTATACTTTCTTGAGCCACAATGACAGTGACGTTTTCTTCTGTCTGCGCAATCTGCACTGATTTCTTGATCACTTCAATAATCAGCCCTGGGTTTCTTTCAATTTCAGAATAAATAACTTTTTCTGCGATTTCGTAGATCAGTTTCATCAAATGAACTTCATTTTGTAAAATAAGTTCAGGCTTTAAATTATGAATTTGCCCAGCGACCTGGCTTAAATCTTCAAGGCCTCTGTTGATTTCAGTCGTTCTTTTTTCAAACGCCGCTTGATAGCCTTCATCTTTTCCTAAAACATAACCTTCATCGAAAGCTTGCTTTTGAATTTTTGCGACTAGTTCTAAAGCTTTACTTTCAATAAGACGCTCTTCAGATTGTTTTTCAATTTCTTCAACGCCTGTGACTTCACGTAAAACATCACTCAGCACGAAATCAGATCCGTGTTTTTTTCGTTTTAAATAATCTAAAGCAGCTTCCGGAGTATGCGCGACAAATTGCTTTGGCAAATAATCCAAAACCGTCGTCTGCTTTTCAGACGTTGTATCATTTGTCTTAATCAAATTAGACCATCGCATCTTCAGATCCACCTCTCGCTATGATCACTTTACCTTCAGCTTCTAATCTGCGGGCTACATTCACAATTTCTTGCTGTGCACCCTCAACATCTGAAAGCCTCGCTGGTCCCATATTCGATAAATCTTCACGTAACATTTCTGCAGCACGAGCTGAAATATTTTTAAAGATTTTGGCTTTGATATCATCGTTTGCAGTTTTAAGAGCCAATAATAATTTATCGTTCGCAACTTCCTTAAGAAGTAATTGAATACCACGATCATCAATTTTAGCAATATCTTCAAAGACAAACATCAACTTACGAATTTCTTCAGCAAGCAATGGATCTTTTTCTTCAAGTTTTGACATAATTGATTGTTCAGAATTTTTATCCATCACATTCAGCATTTCAGCTACTGGGTGAACTCCGCCTAATGAAGACTGTTCAACAGTTGCAGAACTTGATAATTGATTTTTAAGCACGCGATCAATTTCACTAATTAATTCTGGATCAACGTTATCTAAATGTGCCATTCTTAAAACAACTTCAGCTTGTAAACCTTCTGGAAGACGACGTAGTACATCACCTTTTTTCTCAGGCTCTAAATGCGCTAAGATAACAGCCACAGTTTGTGGATGCTCATTCACCAAAAATGTTGAAAGTGATTTGGCATCGACCATTTCTAATGATTCTAATGTGCGACCACCAGTAGATCCGATATTTAAACCACCTAAAATGCCGCGGGCACGTTCTTCACCTAAAGCTTCAACAATGGCATCTTTGCCGGCCGTTTTATCAGAAAAAATGAAATCATCAGATTCACTAATAGTTTCATAAAATTCTTCTAAAACTCTTTTTGTAATACTCACAGGGACAATTTTAAATTTACTCATCAAATGGATTAATCTTCTGATATCTGCATCATCCATTTTGTTGAATAAAATACTGATCGCTTCTTTACCTAAATAATTGACTAGTATCGCTGCTTTATCAATACCACGTAAGCCGTCGTAATCTAAATTTTCATATCTTGTTGGTTTCATAGATTACTCCTTGCGTGAGACCCAAATGTTAATGGCATTAAATGCTTTTTCTTCATCTTTATTTAATAAATTCATAATACGATCTTTAAGAAGTTCGCTTTCTGCTTTTTCTGGATCTATTGAATCTTGCAGCATAGGAACCACATTATTTAAACCTGGCAAAGTATTATCAACTGCTTGTAGTTCTTCAAGTTCTTCAATTGTCTTAGGTAACATATCTTCAACAGAATCCGTGAATGAATCAGTCACCCATTGCATGAATGGACGAATCACTAGGAAGAAGAAAAGCATTAAAGCGAAGCCCAGTAATCCCCATTTAAATAAAGATTGAATAAGCTTTTTCTTTTCTAAATTAGTTAATAGCGTTTCACTATCGTTAAAATCTTCAGGTTTAAACTGAATTGATTCAATTTTCACACTGTCACCACGAGCTGCAATAAACCCGATAGCGCTTTTAACTAGTGATTCGTATTGTACGATTTCTTCCGCAGAGCGAGGAATCCATTTAGCAACATCTTTGCCATCTGAACCTTTTACAGTTGTCATTTGTCCGTCAACTAAAACAGCCACGCTGATTTTTTCTATTCCACCTGCGGCTTCACGAATATTACGAACTGTTTTAGGTACTTCGAAATTAATTGTTTTAGTTTCTTTTTTAACATCCTGACGAAAGCCAACTTGGCCTTGATTGTCCTCTGATCCCGGAATGTTCGAACGTGATCCTGGAACACCCGACGGATTAGTTCGAGATCCATCTAATGATTCTTCGTTTGTTGTAATACTGCGTGTTGCTGATTTATCTGGATCAACAAGTTCTTCAACTGAAGTAATGACTTTGTGATTAATTGTCGCATCAACACGGGTCACTATTCGCCCAGCGCCAACAACTTTAGTTAGAATTGAATCAATTCTTTCTTCAAGTCCTTTTTCGACCTGAGATTTAAGTTCCATAATTTCATTTGAAGCACCTAATGCACCATCAGATTTTTTTGAAAGCATCTTACCGTGTTCATCAAGAACAGTGACTTTATCTGGATCTAAACCTTCAACAGCGTTCGCTATAAGAAATCGAATTCCGCGAACTTGATCAGATGAAAGTTGTTTGCCAGAGTGTAAGGCAACAACCACTGACGCTGTTGGTGGTGTTGATTCTTCCATGATTGTTTTCTTTTGTGGTAATGCTAAAATCACTTTTGATTGCTTAACTGCAGTCAAAGTATTGATCGCTCTCATCAATTCACCTTGCAGTGCCCGCTGGTAATTAATTTTTTGAGAATATGAATTAACGCCAAAGCTTTCTTTTTCAAAAAGTTCTAAGCCAATTGAACCCATGTTGTTGTTTCCAACTTCGGCCATCAACTGCATTTGTGTTGCATGCAGATATTCTTTTGGAACAGTGATCGTTTTACTTTCATCTTTTAGTTCGTAAGGAATATTTTTAGCATTCAACTTTCCGATGATCACGGGAATTTGTTCGGCTGGAATATTTGTTAAAAGAACTGAATAGTCTTTTCCAGAAGCCATAAATGAAACAAATCCTAGAGTCATCACAACGATAAGGCTTGACGCAATAAATGCGACTCTCTTAGTTGGACCTAAGGATTTATAAAATTCGTTAAACTGTACAACCAAACCACCAAATAATTTTCCCACATCACACCTGCATTCTCATAATTTCTTGGTAAGCATCTATAATTTTATTTCTAACTTGAACCATAGTTCTTAAAGCGATATCAGCTTTTTCAGAAGCGATCATTACACTAGCTACGTCATCAGTTCGACCTGTGGCTAATTCTTGAATTTTAACATCAGATGTTTTTTGCAACTCGTTTACTTGGCCAATGGCTTCAGTTAGTGTATCTGCAAATGATTTTCCAGTTTCTTGTGATTTTTGAGAATTCGCAATCGACAAATCATCAACTTGAGTTGATCTAGATCCACCAGCTTCAATAAACTTATTTGCATTTGATATTGTTAAACCATCCATGGTCAAACTCCTCATTTTAATGATCGGTGTAATTGCCACTAACTACTTATATTATCTACCAATTTCCAGTGCACTTAAAGCCATATCTTTAGTTGCCTGCACAGCCTGTACGTTAGCCTCGTAAGACCGCGTTGCCTGAATCATATTTGTCATTTCTTCCATTAAATTTATATTCGGATAAGCCACATAACCATCTTCATTTGCGTCCGGATGACTAGGCTCAAATTTCATAAGTGGTCCCCGTTTATCGTGGATCACATCCACAACTTGAACACGGTTAAAATCTTTTTGTGGATCATTAACGCCAACAACATCACCAAAAGTCTTACCATCGGGGATGGCTTCAAAAACAACATCCTTACGTCGGTAAGGCCCACCTTCTGGTGTTTTTAAGGTATTGATATTCGCAATGTTTGAAGAAATGGTATTCATGCGCGCTCGTTGCGCTGCCATACCACTGCTACCTATTCTGAAGCCGGATAAAAAATCAGACATAATTACCGACCTTCACTAATTGCGTATTTCATGGCTGCCATTTTTTTATTAATCAACTGCAGAGCAGCTTTATAAAGAATTGAGTTCTCAGATAGTGCAGCCATTTCTTTTTCCATATCCACAGTATTGCCATCATTGTTAACAGCAACATCAGGATTGTCGTAAACTTGTGGATTTGCAGGCAGAGCTTCGCCTGCAATAAAATGATTTTCATTTGTAGCAGTCATACTTTGATTGCCATCCAGATCAAGGGCTCTGGCCATGGCCTCTTCAAAATCAACTTTTTGTGCGTGATAACCCGGAGTCTCTGCATTGGCAATATTACCTGTCGTCACAGTGTGACGAATTTGCCTCATACGCAAAGACGTTGCTAATGCATCAGTTGTTTTATCAAACAAATTACTCATAAGTAGCCCTCCTGGCGATATTGATTCAATTTATTTCTTAATGTGCGAATAGAAATTCCTAAAACATCAGCAGCTTTTGTACGGTTTTGTTGTACAAAAAATAAAGTTTGCAGAATATATTCACGTTCTACGTTTTCTAATTTAAGACCTAATGGAAACTCTAAGTCTTTAGAATAGTCATCCAGACTGATGTGTTCTGGTTCAATAATTGATTTTTCAGACTTTAAAGCTGCATTTTCTAAAACTGTCTCAAATTCTGGTAATTGACCAGGCCAAGTGTATGAAACTATTTTTTCTTTAGCTTTTTCTGATAAAACATACTTATTTTTTCCGTTCATTAAAGCCAAAACTTGTAACTGAAAATGAGCTATTGAAATAAGATCATCTTTACGTTCATGTAATTCTGGTAAATAAAGAAAATTTACATTATTTTCAAAATCAGTGATCTTAAAATCATTTTTTGAAACAATGTAAATTATGTTGGCTTTAGCTTCAGTTGATTCATTCATTTCAACAACCTGTGCTGTTTTTAGCCAATCCGTATTTTTAATTAAGTACTGGGCGAAACTATTTCGACCAGTTCCTTTTTGTCCGTAAATATAAACCGGAAAGCCAACTTGAAGTTGTCGCATTTTATTAATCAGATTTGAAATGGATTCTGATTGACTTAGCATGCTGTCGAATTCAATAAAATTCATTGAGAGACCTCCGATTCAGATTTAGACATGGCCGGAATTCGTTTTAAATATTTCTTGTTTTGAATAGTCCATTCTGTATCTTTAATTTTTTCCTGTGCTAATTTAGCCCAGAACTGATTTTTAGAACTGTCTATTTGATTCCAGATATCTTGAGCTTTTTTGTACTCACCTTGAACATAATGCAAATTACCCAATTGATAGATTTCAGCTGAAATATCTTTTTTATCAGAATATCCATCCATCAGTGTTGTTAAATTTTTAATAGAACGCTGAATGTTTCTTTGGTTCATATTGACTTCGGATAGCTTTTTCAAAACTGTAAATCGGTTATCGGAATTTAAATTTGAACTTAATAATGATTCTAATTTTTCATTAGCTAAATCATATTTTTTATCTTTCTGATAAAGATCAGCTAACTTTAAAGCACTTGGTATTAAGAATTGATTTTTGTTCGACCAAACTTTAACTAGTTCTGCTAAATATTTGATAGCTGTTTCATAGTCTTCTTTTTGTTCGTAGATTAATGCCGCGTAGTGAACACGTTGAATTTGTTCTTGATCAGATAAATCGACAGGTGTTTTGATCGCTTTCAATTTATCGCTAGCACTTTGAAACTGCTCCGTTTCATAAAGACATATAGCCTGACGTAAATTGATTTGATCTTGCAAAGGCAAATCTTCGGTCGCCTTAATGATGTTAGCTTGAGTTTTATCATTTTCAATTTGTTTTAATTGATTTTCTATTTTTTGAAATTTAGTTAATGCTGTGTAATATGAGCCAATATTTTGATGAGCATCAGCTAAATAAAACTGAGAATCAATACGTGGATTATTTTTTAGCCAAGTGTCTTCATACTTTTGATAAGTTTTAAGTACTTTTTTATAATTATTACCTAAGTAGTCATGCTTTAACTGTCGATTAATGTTCGTCACGATTCTATTTTTAATATGATATGAATCTGGCTTATTCGGCTCTTTTTGGTAGAACTGAGTCAAAATATCTATCGCTTTTTCATATTCTTTACGACGTGAAAGTCCATCAGCAATCATTGACGTTTTAAATTGCTCTACGTTTTGTAAATCACTTTCTTTAACTAGATTGTTCATCTTTTCTAAAGTTTGATCGACTTCAAGCTGTTTCATTGATTTCATTCGCGTACTTAGTAGATGCAATCTTGCAACCACTGTTTTTAGATTATCGCCATATCTAAAATGAGTTTCTAAAAATGCTCCGACAGAACGGGATTGATCAGCACCTAGAATTTCCAGTAATTCTCCAACACGTGTTAACGCGTAGGGCGCATAATCATGTGATGGGAAATTCTGAACGAAATCTAGTGCGGTTTTATGAGCCGCTTCAGGTTTTTTAAATCTGAATTCAGCTTCCATTTTATTAAACATCGCTGATGGAAATAGTTGTGTATACCGAGGATACTTTTGTGAGGCATCACCGTAAGACTTAATTGCCGCTTGATAATTTAAATTATGAAAATAAAAATCGCCGCGACGGTAAGCAGCCTCAGATTTTGTAAGTTCATCCTTCGCTTGGTTTTCAACTTGGTTTAAAAGGTTTAAACCGTCTTCAAGCTTGTTCGTCATAAGCATTGCATAAGCTAAACCTAATTTGGCATATTCATGCGATGTTTTTTTATCAAAACGATCGTCAGTAACGTGTGAAGTTAACTTTCTAATCGCTGTTAAATAATCTTTTTTATCAATATTCATCATCCCTAATTGCAAGGATGTTCTTTCGGTTAAACTTGATTCAGGATATTTAATAATCGCTTGTTCATAAAAAAATTGTGCGGAATCAAAATGACGAGAATCTTTAGTTTCTTTCCAAAGATCAAACATTGCATCACCATTCATAAAATAAACAGATTCTAAATATTTTGACTGAGGAAATTTTTTCTCGAACCACTCTGTTGTCTTTTTCAAAACCAGTGATCTTTTTTTAGTAAATAATAGATGTAGAAGTCTGGCTTGCTTATTTTCTTCAGTTTGAGCAGATTGAAAAGTATATTCCGGAGGATTTTTCTTAAGCATCGACCAGAATGTGTATTCAGGATTCAGAATCGGGAAATTAAGATAGTAGCTTTCTAAGCCCTTGATCACAGCTGCCTGCTGAATATTTAAATCATTAATATTGAAACGTTTAAATTTTTCATCAGCACCATCAAAAAGCCCCAAACGTAAATCTACATTTTGATCAATAAATGTTGTGACATTATCGTCAGATTTAACTTTCAAGAAACTCACATCGGCGGGCGTACGTTCCTTATTGCTTTTCTGAGGAATCTGATTTTTATCGTCTTTCTTTTTGACTACAGCAGCTATTTTTTCTTTTTTAACTGACTCTTTCAACGACACTTTAGATTCGTCACCCTTGTAAAAATCAACTATTAGCTTTGAAGGCTGATCCGTTAAGTAGTCAAAAGTTTCAACAGAGTCATTCGCCAAAGTAAATTCAATAGTCGTTGAGTTCTCCAGGTTATTTGGAACAGTATTCACAGCGCTAATAAATCGATTGGGGACGGATTTTAAGTTTTTAACAGCATCTGAATCTAGACCTTTGACCTGTAATTGAATTTTGGTTTTTCCATTTGCAGTTATTTTCTTTAAATCATAATCCCAGTTTTTCTGTCCGGAAATTTCAAAATTAACTGTTTCACCTTGTTGCTTAAGTTGTGCTTTAAGGTTCGCTGACCAAGACTTAGGGGCAGTAAGAACTGTTACTAGAATTACTATTTTAAATAAATTATGGATATTTTTTTTCATCACAATTGTTAATGAGCATTTGCAATGCCAACCGAAAGTTGTTTCCATAATCAATAAGTTGAAGACTAGGAAATTTAATCCATTTTTTTTGGCGAAAGCTGACAAAATGTTGACGATGATCTATTTAAATTAAGTCTTATATCCTAGACTAGACGATAACACATAATGACTTTATACTTTCGTCAATGAAGTTAAAAAAAATAATTGTTTCTCTTTTAATATTAATCGTTGTACCTGGATGTATATCGAGCTTCTTTAAAGAACCGGCACCAACATTTTCAAACGATATTATTTACACAGATCCAACAAACAGTTTTGTTCGCCTGAACAGCTATATATATCCTACTTGGAAAAACACAAAAAATGGTTCTATCATTTCTTTGATATCTGATTGCACTGAAAATTTGTACGACATAAAAACGATTCATACTTTAATTAATGATTCACTTGATCAATTCAACGTTGTCTCCGAAAAAATGACTCAGCTTGAAAATGGTCATCAGTCTTACTTTCGTAGATTAAAAGGGAAAATCGATTCAAAGCCTGTTGAAGTTCAAGTTTATTCCTTTCAACATAAAAAATGCAATTATTTGGCATCTTTGTCGGGTGATCCACAAAAAATATCAGCCGATCTATCTGCTTTTCAAAATTTTAACAAATTAATTAATTTCAAAGATAATGCTAAAAAATGAATGACACAATTTTAGGCCAAAAAATTAAAGATCAGTTGGAACTCTTAGGCGGAGTTTCTATTTTATCAAAAAATTGTTTTAGTGAGCTACGCACAAAGCCCTTTCATTTAAATTTGCTGATCGACCAGATTTATTTCATTGGTGTTAAATCATTTCCACTGATTTTAATCACAGCGCTTTCAACAGGCATGGTGATGTCGTTACAATATGGTTTGGGCCTAGAAAAATTTGGTGGAAAACCCTACGTGCCCCGCTTAGTGGCATCAACAATATTGCGCGAAATGGGCCCTGTATTCACAAGTTTAATGTTAGCTGCTCGTGTTGGTGCTGGTATGGCTAGTGAAATTGGATCTATGGTTGTAACTCAGCAAATTGATGCCATCAGAGCTTTAGGCACGTCACCCATTAAAAGAATTGTCATACCGCGTGTTTTAGCTTGTTTGATTGTCTTACCATTACTAGTTGCAGTAGCAAATTTAGTAGGTAACATAGGTGGCCTTATTGTAGGTTCAACAGAACTTAATATTGATCCACAGTTTTACTACCGTCGTGTGATTGAAACATCTAATATTAAAGATTACATTGCTGGTTTTGGTAAAACATTTTTCTTCGCTTTATTTATAAGTCTTCCGTCTTGTTACTATGGTTTAAATGTTAAAAATGGAACAAAAGAAGTCGGTATCGCCACAACTAAAGCTGTTGTCACGGCATCTTTATTAATTCTTGTTGGTGATTACTTTCTTTCAAAAGTATTTTGGATAATTGAAAAATGGCTTTAATCGAAGTAAAAAACTTTAAAAAATCTTTTGCGACTAAAAGTGTTCACGAAGACGTTAGTTTTTACGTCAAAGAAGGCGAATGCCTAGGGCTGGTCGGAGGATCTGGTGCAGGTAAGTCTGTTATTCTACGAAGTCTTATTGGACTTGAAAAAGCCGATGCCGGGAAAATTATAATTGAAGATGAAGATATTACACATTTTGATGAAGAACAATTAATCGAAGTCAGAAAAAAAGTGGGCTACGCATTTCAAGGTGGGGCTTTATTTGATTCAATGACTGTATTTGAAAATTTAGCCTATCCATTGTTGGCTCATACCGAACTTTCAGAAAAAGAAATCGCAGAGCAAATTAAAATACAGTTGGCTGAATTCGGTCTTGATGACACCCAACATTTGTATCCAGCTGAACTGTCTGGCGGTATGCAGAAAAGAATTGGTTTAGCACGGGCCATGATTTTAAAACCTCGAATTATTCTTTACGATGAGCCAACTGCGGGTTTAGATCCATATAATACCAAAAAAATTCAAGAGCTTATCTTAAGATTAAAATCAAAAGGCGTGACATCTATTCTTGTGACCCATGATATGCCAACAGCTATCGCGGTTTGTGATAAATTTGCATTTTTGAAAAATAAAGTGATTCAAGAACAAGGGACTATTGATCAATTACAGCAAAACAAAAATAGTCTTATTCATCAATTTATCGAAGGAAATATTTTATGATTAAAGTTAAAGTTGGAATTTTCATTGCTATCGGATTAGCGACACTAATCGTATCAGTTTTCATGTTAGGTTCTAACAAATCCTATTTTCAAAAATCAGTCCTAGTGACAACATACTTTGATTCAGTTCAAGGACTTAACAATGGTGCTATTGTATCAATTGCTGGCGTTAAAATTGGCAATGTTGAATCACTTGATTTCGATGACATGAAAAACTTGGTTAAAGTGACTTTTTTAATTGATGAAAGCTTTGCTTCAAAAATTAAATTAGATTCAATCGTCGAAATCAGGACTCAGGGGGCCTTAGGAGATAAATTCTTATTTATTACTCCAGGTATTGCTAAAGATTATGTGCAAAAGAATTCTGTTCTAAAATCTGAATACGGCACCGACATCATATCTGTATTTAGCAAGCGTGGTAGCGAAAGTGAAAAGATTTTTGATACTTTAAACCATATTAACAAAATAGTCGAAGGCATTGCTGTGCAAAATAAATTACCCATTGTAATCAGCAAGCTTGATAGTGCCGCAGGAAACTTTAATGAGGCTTCCCAGAAAATAAATTCAGCTTTAAGAAGCGGTAAATTAGAAAGCTCGATTAACAAATTAGATAATATTCTAGAAAAAATTGATAACGGCCAAGGTACTTTAGGTGCTTTGATCAATGATAAATCAATTCATGAAAGAATGAGATCTATTCTGGGCGCTGGCCAAAAGCAACAGCAAGTAAAATCAATTCTTAAATCAAGTGTCGAAGAATAGTGGCTGGCACCTTACGTCGCACAAAGTCTAAAGGTGCCAGCCACCTCTATTTCTTAAAAAACTTACGAAGTTGTTCTTTGAACTGTTCATCGTGCGTATAAGGAACACTTTTGCGATCTAGTGTCAGCCTGATATCTTTAACCATATTTTGTGAAAATTTTTGATTGATAGAATTTTTAATGGCTTCTGACATGAAATTCATTTGGGTCAGCCATGTTGAATTTTTCACCCACAAAGTTAACACACCTTGATGATAAGAAATCGGTTCACAGGATTCCGCTGTCGTTTTTCCAACGATATCTGACCAATTCAACCATAGTTTCCAACGCAGAAACTGATCCGCGACAGGGCCTTTTTGATCAGCAAAGAGATTACTTAAAACCTCAGCCCCTGATTTAAATTTAGCTTTAAAATCTTGATTCGACATCTGGTTGTTATAGCGCAGCTAAAGGTGCCTGGCACCTTTAGACTCTCTGCGCCCAAAGGCGACAGTCACCCTTATTGTGCTGCTTTTTCTGTATCCGGTGTTGCTGTTGACGGTAGATCAAAGCCATAGATTTGGTTTTGCTCATTTTCAATTTTACGCACATCCGCAGTGGTTATACATTTTTTAAACCAACTTGCTGCCTTGCTGCCTTTGTTTTTGTATTTCACGACATCAGCACTTTGATTCGGATCTAAACGAACTATACCACGGCTATCGCTGCAAGCTTCTTTGCCAGCTGCATTTAAAGCGCAGTTTTTCCAAGTTGCCGAAACAACAATTCGGCCATCTTTAGTCATGTTCGGAAACCCTACAGGCTGAAATGATTTTTTATCATCACCCAAATAAAAATTAAGTCCTAATTCAGGATCTCTGACATACAGACCGTTCGCTGGTGAGTTTGCTTTACGATCGCCGACTAAAATCGGGCCCGACCACATCACTGGCGGCGCTTTACCATTGCTCTCTAAACCTAGTGCTGCTTTCTGGCTGACTTTGCCTAAATCATCTATTTTTTCACAACGTCCGCTATCTAATATTTTATATACTCTCATTGTAGGCTCGCCACCTTTTGGATTTGTTGGCATAGCACTTAGAAACTGACCTGAAGGAGAAATCATCGGCTGAAAAAAAATAGCACCTTCAGAATTTTCTAAATTTTCACATAATTTATAACGAACTTCATTTTTAATTTTGTAAGATCCACCCTCTTTAATTATATCCGTTTCACTCATGTAAAGAATGCCTTTACCCATATCCGATCCACGATTAAAACCAGTGCTTGCGTTGTTGTTTGGCCAAGCAATCGATCTGATCTTGAACGCATTATCTGTTCCGCTAGGTAATTCTGTAGAAGCCGCATACCAACCTGATTCGCCAGCTTTAAAATAGGACCGTGAGTTTTTTTCATTGGATCTGATATCACTGATTTTATGATGTT